>NZ_KB890620.1:185128-185341 GCF_000373145.1 Thermus oshimai DSM 12092 | reverse complement strand
GTCGCAATCCCCTTACGGGGAAGCACCTCGTGCAACTTGGATGGTTACGGCCCTAGAGGAGTGGGAGGACTTCGAGCCGTCGCAATCCCCTTACGGGGAAGCACCTCGTGCAACCGGAGTTTTTCCGCAAGCGTAGCCGGGGGCTCGGCTACATTCTGTCGCAATCCCCTTACGGGGAAGCACCTCGTGCAACTCATTGACCACGGTTATAAG
>NZ_KB890620.1:0-184969 GCF_000373145.1 Thermus oshimai DSM 12092 | reverse complement strand
GGTCGCAATCCCCTTACGGGGAAGCACCTCGTGCAACTCCCGACGGGGTCTTCCTGGAGGTGGAATGGCACGAGGATGAGGTCGCAATCCCCTTACGGGGAAGCATCTCGTGCAACTCTACCCCCTAAAGAACCCCGTCCTGGACGGGCGTGCTGAAGGGGGGTTTGTGAGAAAGATGAAGCTTGGAATATACATAAGGCGAATAGAGGGCTTTTTGCGAGGTTTAGGCCCATGCTTAAGCCGCAGAGGAAGGTGCGATGAAAATCCGAATGCGCATACTCGCGTGCTGGACGAGGTTGAGTTGTCAAGATCCCCCGCCGGAACCCCGGCTTTGGGGACATGCTATCAGCGTTGGACTTGGTAGGTCAAGACCCTTTGGGTGCCCATCGGAAAGGGCGGTCTTAAGTTTTTTGGAAAAAGCGTTCGTGCGGATGCCTTTTGGGAGCTAAAGCTTTAGTTTTTCCTAGCAAAGGAGGCCTCCGCTTCGGCCCTCCTATCCCCTCCGGCTAAGGAGGAGCCCCAGGAGGACGAGCAGGACCAGCCCCCCCCAAAGGGCCCAGGGGGGCAGGTGCTGGCCCAGGAGGTAGGCCAGGAGGACCAGGCCCTGGGTCCAGAGGAGGCTTCCCAGGGCGGAAAGGAGGAGGTAGGCCCCAAAGGGGAAGCCCAGAGCCCCCAGGAGGAAGGGCACCAGGGTCCGCACCCCCCCGATGAAGGGGGCCACGAGAAGCGCCAGGGGCCCGAAGCGGAGGAGAAGCCGCTCCCCCTTCCGCCAAAGCCCCGCGGGGAACCGGGCCTTTAAGAACCTCCCCCCGTACCGCCCCACGGCGTAGCCCAGGAGGTGCCCCAGGAAGCTCCCCAGGAAGAGGAGGGGGAGGAGGGGGAAAAGCCCCAGCCGCCCCTCCGCCGCCAGGGCCCCCAGGGCCAGGAGGAGGGTGTCCCCCCCGGGCACGAAGAGCCCGATGGGGAGGCCGGTTTCCAGGAAGAGGGAAAGGGGGGCTAGGAAGAGGAGGCTCTTCATGCCGGGGCGGGCTTGCGGGTGGCCCAGAGGCTCCCCAAGAGGAGGACCGCCAGGATGAAGAGGCTGAAGGCCTCCTTGTCCAGGCCCACGGCCAGCTCGGGCCGGTGCAGGACCTCCTTGGCCATCTTGTCCCAGGCGCCGAAGACCAGCTTCACCCCCGCCAGGCCCACCACCACATAGGCCAGGTGCTTAAAGCGGGGGAAGCGGTCCAGGAGGGAGACCACGAAGCTGGCCAGCATCCTAAGGGCCAGGATGCCCAGGAAGACCCCGGTGAAGATGACCCAAAGCTTGTCCGAAAGGGCCACGGCCACCAGGACGGAGTCCACCGCGAAGGCCAGGTCCATGAGCTCCACCTGGGCCACCACCTTCCAGAACTGGGCGGCGCTGGCCTCCAGAGGCGGCGGGGCGTGCCCCTCTTCCGGCTTCAGGAAGTGCCTCAGGGCGATGAAGAGGAGGTAGGCCGCCCCCAGGGCCTGCACCCACCAGAGCTTGATGACCAAGGCGGCGAAAAGGAGGGCCAGGCCCCGGAGGATGTAGGCCCCCAGGATGCCGTAGAAGAGGGCCTTCCGCCGCATGTGGGCCGGGAGCTTCTGCACCAGCACGCCCAGGATGAGGGCGTTGTCCGCGGAGAGGATGACCTCCAGGACGATGAGGGTGAGGATGACCGAAATCACGCCAGCTTCCATGCGCCACCTCCAAAAGAAAAGGCCACCGCCTTTAGCGGTGGTCTTGCCCAAGGGCTTCCTGCCCTCCCGGCCCCCGGGGCCTTTGCCCGTACTGACGGGGCACCGGCTTGGGGCTACTCCCCAACCGCTTCCATTATAAGGGGGAAAAGCCCATGGGGTTTTCCGGGTATACTGGGGGCATGGAAGGCGGACTGCCCACCAAGGAACAGGTCCTCGAGGCCCTCAAGGTGGTCTACGACCCGGAGATCCCGGTGAACATCGTGGACCTGGGCCTGGTTTACGACGTGGAGGTGCACGAGAACGGGGTGGTGGACGTCACCATGACCCTCACCGCCATCGGCTGCCCGGCCCAGGACGTGGTGAAGGCCGACGCGGAGATGGCCGTCATGCGCCTGCCCGGGGTGCAGGGGGTGAACGTGGAGTTCGTCTGGACCCCGCCCTGGACCCCCGCCAAGATGACGGAGGAGGGCAAGCGCATGATGCGCATGTTCGGCTTCAACGTCTAGGCCCAAAGCCGCCCCAGGGCGCCCCTTCCTGGGCCCCTGGGGCGTTTGTCCACCCCCATGGGGTAAAAATAAGCCTATGCCGGTCAGCCGCTATTACGATGTCAAGCGGGACGAAAAAGGGGAGCGGTACCTGGAGCCCTACGTGACGGGCTTTCTCCTCCTGAGGCTTCCCCTTCTCAACAAGGGCACGGCCTTCACCGAGGAGGAAAGGCGACTTCTGGGCCTGGAGGGCCTCCTTCCCCCCCACGTGAACACCCTGGAGGAGCAGAAGGAGCGGGTCTACCGCCGCTACCGCCTCATCCAGACCCCTTTGGACAAGCACATCTACCTGCGCCACCTCCAGGACCGCAACGAGGTCCTCTTCTACGCCCTCCTGGTGGACCACCTGGAGGAGATGCTCCCCATCCTCTACACCCCCACCGTGGGGGAGGCGGTGCGGGAGTTCTCCCACATCTACCGCTACCCCCGGGGCTTCACCGCCAGCACCCGGAACATTGACCACCTGGACGAGGCCCTTTCCAACGTTCCCCTGGAGGAGGTGCGCCTCATCGTGGCCACGGACTCCTCGGCCATCCTGGGCATCGGGGACCAGGGCTTTGGGGGCATGGCCATCAGCATCGGCAAGCTCACCCTCTACACCGCCGCAGGGGGCGTGGGCCCGGACAAGACCCTCCCCGTGGAGCTGGACGTGGGCACCGACCGGGAGGACCTCCTCCAAGACCCCCTCTACCTGGGGGTGCGGCACAAGCGGCTTAGGGGGGAGGCCTACTTCCAGTTCCTGGACCGCTTCGTGGAGGCGGTGAAGCGGCGCTACCCCAAGGCCCTCATCCAGTGGGAGGACTTCGCCAAGGAGACCGCCTTCGCCGTCTTGGAGCGCTACCGGAAGGTGGTGCCCTCCTTCAACGACGACATCCAGGGCACGGGGGCGGTGGCCCTGGCGGGGGTCCTCTCCGCCTGCCGGCTCAAGGGGGAGAGGCTTCGGGACCAGACCGTGGTGGTCTACGGGGCCGGGGCAGGGGGCATCGGGGTGGCCTGGGCCCTCCTGGAGGGGATGAAGCGGGAAGGGCTTTCCGAGGAGGAGGCCAGGGCCAGGGTTTTGGTCCTGGACTCCAAGGGGCTTCTCGTGGAGGACCGGGCCATGGAGGCCTACAAGCGCCCCTTCGCCCAAAGGGCGGAGCGCATAGCGGGGTGGGCCTTCTCGGGGCCTTACCCCAACCTCCTGGAGACCATAAGGAACGCCCGGGCCACGGTCCTCCTGGGCCTTTCCGGCCAGGGGGGGAGCTTCACCGAGCCCGTGGCGCGGGCCATGCTGGAAAACACGGAGCGTCCCGTCATCTTCCCCCTCTCCAACCCCACCTCGGCCTCCGAGGCCCTCCCCGACGACCTCATCTACTGGACGGAAGGAAAGGCCCTGGTGGCCGCGGGAAGCCCCTTCCCCCCCGTGGGCTATAAGGGGCGGGTTATCCCCATCGGCCAGGGGAACAACGCCTTCGTCTTCCCCGGGCTCGGCCTGGGGGCCGTCCTCGCCCGGGCCCGGGAGGTGACGGACGGGATGGTCCTCGAGGCCGCCTACGCCCTTTACGAGTACACCTCCGCCCACTTCCCGGACCTCCTCTACCCCCCCGTGGCCCGGCTCCGGGAGGTCTCCCCCTACGTGGCTGCCCGGGTGATGGCCAAGGCCCTGGAGGAAGGGGTGGCGGAGGAGGAACGGATCCAGGGGCTTTCCCTGGAGGGCCTTTTGGCCTTCGTGCGGGGCCGCTTCTGGGAGCCCCGGTACCTGCCCTACCGCCCGGCCCCCAGAATCTGAAGCCCCTGTAAACTGGGAAGGATGTGGCGCGTCCTGGCCTGGGACCCGGCCTACGCCCTGGAAAGCCCCCCCCTGGAGGGGGAGGTGCAGGCCGCCTTCAGGCCCCTGGAGGAGCCCTGGGCCCCCATAGGGGAAAAGGCGGCCTCCTGGCCCCTCCTCCACTTCGTGGACGGGCGGGAGCGGGTGGAGGCCCTCCTTTCCGATGGGCAAAGGCTCGTCCTCTTGGGAAGCCTGGCCGTGGGGGCCGTGGCCTGGCGGGAGGGGCGGATGCGCTTGGGGGAGGTCTGGGTCCGGCGCTACGCGGTGGGGGCGGAGGAGGCCTTTTGCCTCGGGGCGCTTTCCTACGAGCCCCTGCCCCTGGAGGGCCCAGCCGACCCCCAGGCCCTCCTTAAGGGCCTGCAGGAGGAGAGGGCCCGCCTCGAGGCCGAGCTGGCCCGGGGGCTTCAGGGGGGGGTGGTGGTGGTGGACGGCCCCTTGCGCATGGCAAGGCCCCGGAGCCTGGGCTACATCAAGGCCCACTGGGCCCGCTACCTTCCCGAGAAGGAGCAGGGGCTTCTCCGGGAGCTCAAGCCCGGGGAAAGGACCCCGGCC
This sequence comes from Thermus oshimai DSM 12092, assembly GCF_000373145.1. NCBI lineage: Bacteria > Thermotogati > Deinococcota > Deinococci > Thermales > Thermaceae > Thermus > Thermus oshimai. The sequence continues at coordinate 180,361 of NZ_KB890620.1, read as the reverse complement.
TTCCTCCTCCGGCGGGGAGGGCGGGAGGTGGCCAGCTGGTACCTGCGCCTGCCCCTTTCCGGGGCCTACCCCCCAGGGGCCGGGCTCCTCCGGGTGGAGGCCCCTTTGGAGGGTTTCCAAGAGATGGCCGAGCTCTCCCTAAGCCTGTTCCCCGCCCTGGCCTCCCACCCCGCCAAGGACCCAAGGGCCCCCCAGAACCTCCTCCCCACGGGGGGGCTGGAGCGGGAGCTTGGGCGGCGGATGGGGAGCCGGGAGGTGGTGGGGCGGCAGATTGCCCGCTTCTTGGGAGGTGGAGCGTGAAGCGCGTGGGCGTGGTGTTGGGAAGCCGGGAGGCCACCCCGTTGGAGTTCTGGGTGGGGGTGGAGGAGGGGGCGCTGCTCAGGCTGGACGACCTGGTGGTGGTGCGGGCCTTTCATCACTCCTTGGGCGAGGTGCGCTTTTTCGGGGCGGTGGACCACGTGGCCAAGCTCCACGAGGGGCAGAGCTTTGACACGGACACCTTCCTGGCCGCGGAGGGGAAGATCCCCTACTCCCTGGCCTACGTGGCCCACGTGAGCGTGACCCGCATCCTCCCCGAGGAGTACTTCCCCCCAGACCCCGGATCGGAGGTCTTCCTGGCGGAGGAAGGGGAGCTGGAGCTTGCCCTCTACTACGACGCCATGAGGAACCAAAGGGGGAGCACCAAGCTCCCCGTGGGCCTCCTCCAGAACGGGGCCATAGCCTACGTGAACCTGGAGTTCCTAAACGGGGTGAAGGGCGGGCACGTGAACATCTCCGGCATCAGCGGGGTGGCGGCCAAGACCAGCTACGCCACCTTCCTCCTAAAAAGCCTCCTGGAAAGCCCCGCGGCGGAGGACGCCCACCAGGCCAAGGTGCTCCTCTTCAACGTGAAGGGGGAGGACCTCTTCTTCCTGGACAAGCCCAACCTGCGCCTCAAGGGGGAGGACCGGGCCCTTTATGAGAAGATGGGCCTTTCCCCAGAGCCCTTCAAAAGCGTGGCCTTCCTGGCCCCGCCCAAGAAGGAGGGCTTCCTCCCCGACATAGACACCCGCCTCGAGGGGGTTTCGGTCTACCACTGGGACCTGGCGCAGTTCGCCCAAAGGGGCCTCCTCCCCTTCCTCTTCGCTGACCGGGGGGCCATGACCAACCTGGGCTTTTTGGTCCTCCAGGTGACGGAAAGGCTCCGCCGCCTGGCCGAGGGGCAGAAGGGGCCCCACCTGGAGGTGGAGGACTGGAAGGACGGGGCTTTGGCCCTGGAGGAGGGCATCGCCTTTGACGAGGTGGGGCGGGTGCGCCTTAAGACCTTCGGCCATCTGGTGCGCTACCTGGAGTACAAGCTCCTGGGCCCCGAGGAGGGGGAAGGGGAGGGGGACCGGCGCTGGACCGGCCGCCAGGCCCGGGCCACCCTCGAGGCCTTCGTGCGCCGCCTGCGCTCCAGCGTGGAGAACGTGGCCCACCTCATCCGGGGGGACCGCAAGGGCAACCCCCCAGACCCCCTCCAGGGGGCCCAGGTGCACGTGGTGGACCTGGCCAAGCTCCACCCCCAGGCCCAGATGTTCGTGGTGGGGGCCCTCCTCAAGGAGGTCTTTGAGAAAAAGGAGCGGGGGGCCTACCGGGGGCGGATTTTCATCGTCCTGGACGAGCTCAACAAGTACGCCCCCCGGGACGAGGAGAGCCCCATCAAGGATGTCCTCCTGGACATCGCGGAGCGGGGCCGCTCCTTAGGGGTCATCCTCATCGGGGCCCAGCAGACCGCAAGCGAAGTGGAGCGCCGGGTGGTGGCCAACGCCGCCATCCGGGTGGTGGGCCGCCTGGACGCGGCGGAGGCGGAGCGCCCCGAGTACCGCTACCTCCCCACCTCCTTCCGCCAGCGGGCCCTCATCCTGCCCCAGGGGGCGGTGATCCTCCACCAGCCCGAGCTCCCCGTGCCCCTTTTCCTGCGCTTCCCCTTCCCCGCCTGGGCCACCAAGCGGGAGGAGGTCCTGGAGGACAACTCCGCGGAGGCCTTGAGGCGGGAGCTCTTCTGAGCGCCCCGGCGGCTTAGGGTAGGATGGCCCTGGTATGAAAGAAACCCCTCTTTACCAGGCCCACCTCCGCCGCGGCGGGCGGATGGTGGAGTTCGCGGGCTACGCCCTGCCGCTCCAGTACACCTCCATCAAGGAGGAGCACCTGGCGGTGCGCCGGGGGGCGGGGGTCTTTGACGTGAGCCACATGGGGGAGTTTTTCATCCGGGGGGAGGAGGCCCTTGCCTTCCTCCAGTGGGTCACGGTGAACGATGTGGGGCGGCTTCGGGTGGGCCGGGCCCAGTACTCCATGCTCCCGAACGAAAAGGGGGGCGTGGTGGACGACATCTACCTCTACCGCCTGGGGGAAGGGGAGTACCTCATGGTGGTGAACGCGGCCAACATCGCCAAGGACTGGGCCCACCTAAAGGCCCTGGCCCAGGGCTTCCGGGTGGAGCTTTTGGACCGCTCCGAGGCCACCGCCCTCCTCGCCCTCCAGGGGCCGAAGGCCGAGAAGGTCCTCCAGGCCCTCACGGACCAGGACCTTTCCCAACGGAAGAAGAACGACGTCTTCCGGGCGGAGGTGGCGGGGAAGGAGGCCCTCCTCGCCCGCACGGGGTACACGGGGGAGGACGGGTTTGAGCTCTTCCTCGCCCCCGAGGACGCGGAGGCGGTCTTTGAGGCCCTTTTGGAAGGGGGGGCGGTGCCTTGCGGCCTGGGGGCCCGGGACACCCTAAGGCTCGAGGCCGGCTTCCCCCTCTACGGCCACGAGCTCACCGACGACACCAACCCCCTCTGCACCCCCTGGGCCTGGGTGGTGAAGCGGGAGAAGGCCTTCCTGGGTAAGGAGGCGATGCTTAACGCCCCTTGCGGGGAGCGGCTCATCGGGCTCGTGCTGGAAACGGGGATTCCCCGGGAGGGCTACCCCGTCCTCTCCGGGGAGGAGCGGGTGGGCCGGGTGACCAGCGGGGGCTTTTCGCCCCTCCTGGAGAAGGGCATCGCCCTGGCCTACGTGGCCGAGGGGGCGGAGGGGCCCTTCTTCGTGGAGGTGCGGGGCCGGAAAGTCCCGGCCTCTCTTAGCCCTTTGCCCTTTGTACCGCTAAAATAGCGGGGGTTGGGAGGCGCTATGGACATACCTAAGGACCGGTTCTACACCAAGACGCACGAGTGGGCCCTCCCTGAGGGGGATACGGTGTTGGTGGGCATCACCGACTACGCCCAGGATGCCCTGGGGGACGTGGTCTACGTGGAGCTCCCCGAGGTGGGCCGTACGGTGGAGGCGGGGGAGGCCGTGGCCGTGGTGGAGAGCGTGAAGACCGCCTCCGACATCTACGCCCCCGTGGCCGGGGAGGTGGTGGAGGTCAACCTGGCCCTGGAGAAGAGCCCCGAACTCATCAACCAGGACCCCTACGGGGAGGGTTGGATCTTCCGCCTCCGCCCCCGGGACATGGCGGACCTGGACGGACTCCTGGACGCCTCCGGCTACCAGGAGGCCCTGGAGGCCGGGGCTTAAGGCCATGAGGAGGGCCTGGGGGGAAGGGGGGGCCTTAGCCTCCCGCCCCCAGGTGTGGCCCCGGGTCAAATGGCCCGGGGTTTTTGTTGAAGGATAGAGGCATGGACTACACGCCCCATACGCCCGAGGAGATCGCGGCCATGCTGGAGAAGGTGGGGGCCAGGTCCTTGGAGGACCTCTACCGCCACCTGCCCGCGGAGATCCTGAACCCGCCCATCGCCCTCCCCGAGGCCCAGCCGGAGTGGGCCGTGCTGGAGCGCTTAAGGGCCCTCCAGGCCAAGAACCGCCCGGCCCACAAGGCCTTTCTTGGAGGGGGCATCCGAAGCCACCACGTGCCCCCCGTGGTCCAGGCCCTGGCCCAAAGGGGGGAGTTCCTCACCGCCTACACCCCCTACCAGCCCGAGGTGAGCCAGGGGGTGCTGCAGGCCACCTTCGAGTACCAGACCATGATGGCCGAGCTTGCGGGCCTCGAGGTGGCCAACGCCTCCCTCTACGACGGGGCGAGCGCCCTCGCGGAAGGGGTCCTCCTCGCCTTAAGGGAAACGGGGCGGATGGGGGTGGTGGTCTCCCAAGGGGTCCACCCCGAGTACCGCCAGGTGCTTAGGACCTACCTGGAGGCCGTGGGGGCCGAGCTCAAGACCGTGCCCCTGGAGGGAGGAAGAACCCCAGTCTTCCCCGTGGGGGAGGAGGTGGGGGCGGTGGTGGCCCAGAACCCCAACTTCCTGGGGGCCCTGGAGGAGATGGCCCCCCTGGCGGAGGCCGCCCACCGGGCGGGGGCCCTCTTCGTGGCCGTGGCCGACCCCCTCTCCCTGGCCCTCCTCAAGCCCCCCGGGGCCTACGGGGCGGACATCGCCGTGGGGGACGGGCAGAGCCTGGGCCTGCCCATGGGCTTCGGGGGGCCCCACTTCGGCTACCTGGCCACCAAGAAGGCCTTCGTGCGCCAGGTGCCGGGTCGGCTGGTCTCGGAGACCGTGGACGCGGAGGGAAGGCGGGGCTTTATCCTCACCCTCCAGGCCCGGGAGCAGTACATCCGCCGGGCCAAGGCCAAGAGCAACATCACCACCAACGCCCAGCTCACCGCCCTCATGGGGGCCATGTACCTGGCCGCCCTGGGCCCCGAGGGCCTGAAGGAGGTGGCCCTCAAAGGGGTGGCCCAGGCCCACCGCCTGCGGGCCCTCCTCCTGGAGATCCCCGGGGTGGAGCCCTTTACCCCCGAGCCCTTCTTCAACGAGTTCGCCCTGAGGCTCCCCAAGGACCCCCTATGGGTGCGGAAGGCCCTGGCGGAGCGGGGCTTCCACGGGGCCACCCCCGTCCCCCCGGAGTACGGGGCGGGCCTTGCCCTCTTCGCGGCCACGGAGCTTCACGGGGAGGAGGACCTCTTGGCCTTTAGGGAGACGCTAGCGGAGGTGCTACGGTGAACTACCCGCTCATCTTTGAACGGAGCCGGAAGGGAAGGCGGGGGCTAAAGCTGGTGAAGGAGGTGCCCGAGGCCCGGGCCTTCATCCCCGAGGCCCACCTTAGGGAGGCCCCTCCCCGCCTCCCCGAGGTGGACGAGCTCACCCTGGTCCGCCACTACACGGGCCTCTCCCGCCGCCAGGTGGGGGTGGACACCACCTTCTACCCCTTGGGCTCCTGCACCATGAAGTACAACCCCAAGCTCCACGAGGAGGCCGCCCGGCTCTTCGCCGACCTCCACCCCTACCAGGACCCGGCCACGGTCCAGGGGGCCCTGGAGCTCATGTGGGAGCTGGGGGAGGACCTGAAGGCCCTCACGGGCATGGACGCCATCACCCTGGAGCCCGCCGCGGGGGCCCACGGGGAGCTCACGGGGATCCTCATCATCCGCGCCTACCACGAGGACCGGGGGGAGGGGAAGACCCGCCGGGTGGTGTTGGTGCCGGACTCCGCCCACGGCTCCAACCCCGCCACGGCCAGCATGGCGGGCTACCAGGTGAAGGAGATCCCTTCGGGCCCCGACGGGGAGGTGGACCTCGAGGCCCTGAAGCGCGAGCTTGGCCCCCACGTGGCCGCCCTCATGCTCACCAACCCTAACACCCTAGGCCTCTTTGAGCGGCGCATCCTGGAGATCGCCCGGCTCTGCAAGGAGGCCGGGGTCCAGCTCTACTACGACGGGGCCAACCTGAACGCCATCATGGGCTGGGCCCGGCCCGGGGACATGGGCTTTGACGTGGTCCACCTGAACCTGCACAAGACCTTCACCGTGCCCCACGGCGGGGGCGGGCCCGGCTCGGGGCCGGTGGGGGTGAAGGCCCATCTGGCCCCCTACCTCCCCGTGCCCCTGGTGGCAAGGGGCGAGGAGGGGTTCTACCTGGACTTCCACCGGCCCAAAAGCATCGGGCGGGTGCGGAGCTTCTACGGGAACTTCCTGGCCCTGGTGCGGGCCTGGGCCTACATCCGCACCCTGGGCCTGGAGGGGCTCAAGAAGGCCGCGGCCCTTTCCGTCCTGAACGCCCTTTACCTCAAGGAGCTCCTCAAGGAAAAGGGCTTCCGCGTCCCCTACGACGGCCCCACCATGCACGAGTTCGTGGCCCAGCCCCCCCAGGGCTTCCGCGCCTTGGACCTGGCCAAGGGGCTTTTGGAGCTGGGCTTCCACCCCCCCACGGTCTACTTCCCCCTCATCGTCAAGGAGGCCCTCATGGTGGAGCCCACGGAGACGGAGAGCAAGGAGACCCTCGAGGCCTTCGCCGAGGCCTTAGGGGCCCTTCTGGAGAAGCCCAAGGAGTGGTTGGAAGGGGCCCCCTACACCACCCCGGTGCGCCGGCTGGACGAGGTCAGGGCCAACCGTTTCCCCAAGCTCACCTTCTTTGACGAGCCTGGCCTCTAAGCCCTCCGCCGCGGGGGGGCACCCCCCGCGGCGGAGCCTCCCTTCCCTACTTCTCCACGGGCAGCTTAGCCTCCGTCCAGGCCTTGTACCCGCCCAGGATGCTCTTCACGTTGTACCCCTGGCCCCGGAGGAAGACCAGGGCCATGGCCCCGCGGTGGCCGATGCCGCAGTAGACGATGATGGGCTTGCCCTTGGGAAGCTCCCCAACCCGCTTGGGCAGGTCGCGGATGGGGATGTTCACCGCCCCGGGGATCCGGCCCCCGGCGAACTCGTTGGGCTCCCGCACGTCCAGGATGAAGACCTCCAGGGTGTCCATCATCTGCTTGGCCGCCGCGGGCTGGAGGCCGTAGAAGTCCGTGGGCAGGGTGGTGAGGAAGTTCCCCACCTCCCGCACCGTGAGGGCGGAGAAGGTGGTCGTGGTGGCCTGCGCCAGCACCGGAAGCGCCAAAAGGAGCCCGAGCCAAGCCAACTTACGGATGCCTTTCATGGTGTTCCTCCTTTCCCAAAGGGGGGTTCCCCCCTTTAGAGACCAAACCCTTGCCACTGCCCCACCAGGACCAGCAGGGCCCTGAGCCCCGCGGCGGAAAGGAGCCCCATCCAGGGGCCGAGCCGCTCCTGGAAGGCCCCCAGGCCCAGGAGGAGGAAGAGGAGGAAGGGGAAGCCCCCCTCCTCCAAGAGGTGGCCTCGAGCCTCCGGGGCCAGGGTGAGGGGGTAGAGGGCGGTGAGGAGCAGGCTTGCCCCCGCGAAGAGGCGCAGGGGCTCCCTGGCCCAGGGGCTTCCCAGAAGGGCGGCCAGGGCCAGGGCCAAGACCAAGGCCGTGAGGGGGAAGAGACCCGCTAAAAGGGCGTTCCAGAGGGGCCGGTTCAGGTTCACCGCCAGGGCCATGCCGGGGTAGGCCAGGGCCACCAGGCTGAAGAGGAGGAAGGCCCAGGCCAACGCCCTTTGCGGCCCCTTACCCAGGAAGAGGAGGCCCCCCGTGAGGAAGCTCAGGGCCAGGCCCCAGGCCCCCCACCCGATGGGGCTTTGGGGGTGGAAGGAGAGGAAGAGCCAGATGTGGGTGAAGCGGAAGCGGGCGGGGCTTTCCGCCCAGAGGACGAAGAGGTCCAGGGCGATGAGGGCCAGGGCCCAGAGGGTGTACCGCCGGGCCTCCTCGTGCCTTTTCAGGTGGAGGTAGGCGGCCAGGAGGGCCACCCCCCCGGCGAGCCCCACCAGGACGAAGTGCAGGGCGTTGGTCCAGTGCCAGAACTCCCCGGCGTTGGGCAGGCCGTAGAACTCAGTCATGGCGCACCTCCCGTTCCTGGCTGAGCCCCTTCTTGGAGGGGGCGTTCAGGTAGAAAAGCTTGGGCTGGGTGCCGAGCTCCGGCCGGAGCACGTCCACCCGCCCCGCCTCCTTCAGGGCCTTGGCCACGGGGCTTTCGGGGTCGTCCAGGTCGCCGAAGGCCCGGCACCCCGTGGGGCAGGTCTCCACGCAGGCGGGCACGCCCCCTTTCTCCAGGCGATGGGCGCAGAAGGTGCACTTGTCCACATAGCCCCCAGGGTGGAGGTAGCGGGCGTCGTAGGGGCAGGCGGCCACGCAGGCCCCGCAGGCGATGCACTTCCCGGGGTCCACCAGCACCAGGCCGTCTTTGGTCTGGTAGCTGGCCCCGGTGGGGCAGACGGGGACGCAGGGCGGGTTGGCGCAGTGCAGGCACTGCTCCGGGCGGAACTCCACCGTGAGGTCCGGAAAGACCCCCAGCTCCCGCTCCCGGATCCAGAGCCGGTGGACGCCCGGGGGGACCTCGTTTTCCATCTTGCAGGCCACGGCGCAGGCGGCGCAGCCCACGCAGAGGCTCAGGTCTATGGCCATGGCGTAGCGGGGCATCACATCCTCCTTTCCTCCAAGGGACGCCGGGCCAGGGAGGAGAGGGCGGGGAGGTGGGGCCTTTCCGCCTTTTCCAGCCGGACGAAGTTCACCCTAAGGCCCGCGCCCCCCGAGATGGGGTCCAGGCGGTAGCGGGTCTGGAGGTAGTTGTCCGAGGCTCCGCGGCCGTGGGCCACCTTCATCAGGGGGGCCTTGTGGCCGAAGCCGTGCACCAGGTAGACGCAGTCCTTGCGGATCCTTTCTGTGGCCTTCACCCGCACGGGCCCCTCCTTCACCCCGTCCTGGTTGATGAGGTAGGCGTAGTCCCCGTTCTTGAGGCCGAGCTTCTGGGCCTCCTCCCGGTGGATCCAGACCTCGTTTTCCGGGTCCATCTCCATGAGCACCCAGTTGTTCTGGGTGCGGGCGAAGGTGTGCACCGGGCTCCGGCCGTAGAGGAGGCGGTAGTGGCCCGGAGGGGGCTCCTCGGGGGGGGTGTAGACCGGAAGGGGCTGGTGGCCCGCGGCCTTGAAGGCTTGGCAGTAGAGCTCGATCTTCCCCGAGGGGGTGCCGAAGGGCAGGCGGCCCTCCTTCTCCCAGTCCTCCAGCCAGGGCTTGCCCTTTTGCACCAGGGTGCCCATGGACTTCATGGTCTCCAGGTCCAGGCCGATGCTTTGGAGGCGGGTGTCCAGGTACTCCTCTATGGTCTTCCAGGGGAAGTAGGCCTCGAGGCCCAGCCTTAGCCCCAGCTCCCGGGCGATCCACCACCCCGGCTTGGTGTCAAAGAGGGGCTCGTGGGCCGGCACCCTTAGCTGGAGGAAGGGGGTCTTGTGGGCCACGGCCACCAGGTCGTCGTAGCGCTCCAGGTAGGTGGCCTCGGGGAGGACCACGTCCGCCCACATCACGTGCTCCTGGGGGAGGACGTCGATGGCCACGTAGAGGTCCAGCCCCTTCAGGGCCTCCTTGGTGCGGGGCACGTTGGGGATGGAGTGGAAGAGGTTGATGCCGTAGGCGATGAGCCCCCGGATGGGGTAGGGCTTGCCGGTGAGCATGGGCTCGATGAGCTCCTGGATGGCGGTGGTGCGGGCGAAGAACCTGCCCTTGTCCGCCCGGGGCCTAAACCCCTCGGGCTCGTGGTCCCCGCCGCTCGGCCCCGAGCACCCTCCCGCCGCGGGCTCCAGAGGGAGGGGCGGGGTGGGGTACTTCTCCAGGTAGGGGCTTTGGGCGATGTAGAAGCCCCCCGGCCGGCCGTAGTTGCCCAGGAGGACGTTCACGTAGTAGAGGGCCATCATCCGGTAGGTGTCGTCCCCGTACCAGACGGTGTGCCGCCCCGGCGGGAGGACGGCCCTTGGCCTGTGGGCCGCCATCTCCCGGGCCACCCGGCGGATGGTTTCCGCGGGGATCTCCGTCTCCTTCTCCGCCCACTCGGGGGTGAAGCCCTTCACGTGGGCCTTCAGCTCCTCAAACCCCACCGTGTAGCGGGCGACGTAGTCCTTGTCGTAGAGGTCCTCGTAGATGAGGACGTGGATCCAGGCGAGGAGCAGGGCGGTGTCGGTGCCGGGCTTGATGGGCAGCCACAGGTGGGCCTTGGCCGCGGCGGTGGAGAAGCGGGGGTCCACCACCACCAGCTTGGCCCCCCGCTTCAGGGCCAGGGCGAAGTCCTGGAGCTGGGTGTTGTGGGTGTCCTCCCCGATGTGGTGCCCGATGAGGACGATGTAGCGGGCGTTTTCCCAGTCCACGGGCTCGTGACCCCCGATGGGGCGGCCGAAGATCCACTGGGCCGCCACTTCCCGGGGGGCGGTGCAGATGGACACCGAGGGCTTGGCGGCGTTGGGGCTCCCCCAGGCGGCGGGGAGGTAGTCCACGAACCAGAAGTCCCCGGTGCCGTGGCCGAAGAAGGCCATGGCCTCGGGGCCGTACCGCTCCCGGATGGCCAGCATCCTCTCCGCCACGTAGTCCAAGGCCTCCTCCCAGGTAGCCACCCGGTACTTGCCCTCCCCCCGTTCCGTGCCCTCAAGCCGGATGAGGGGGCGCTTGAGCCGGTCGGGGTCGTAGGTGGTCTGGGGGGCCCCCTGGCCCCGGGGGCAGAGCCGGCCCCGGCTTTTGGGGTTTTCCGCGTACCCTTCCACCTTGTAGACCCGGTTCCCCACCGCGTGGGCCCGGATGCCGCACCGCCAGAAGCACCCCTCGCAGATCTGGTACACGGTGCGCACCTCCTGGGCGTACCAGGGGGTCTTGCGGGCCTTGGCCGGGCCGCCTTGGGTGAGGGCCAGGGCCCCCGCGCTTAAGGCGGTGAGCTTAAGAAAGGTTCTTCTTTCCATGAAGCGCCTCCTCTAAAAAGCCCATCAGGGCGCTGTAAAAGCCCGTGGGGTCTTCCTGGGCCACCACCGGGCGGTAGCGGGCCACCCAGGGTTCCAGGTAGTTCAGGAGGAGCCAGCGGGCCAGGTCGGGCCGTCTCGGGGCCAGGAGGGCCATGGCCTCGCCGAGGCTCGCCACGTGGTCCGGCAGGTCGCGCCAGGTTTCCTGCACCTCGAGGCCCCCCTCCTGGAAGGCCCGCACCAGGGCCTGGTAGGAGGGGCCGAAGAGGACCCCGTCCCGGGCGTAGGCGGTGTAAGGGGGGGCGGCGGCCCCCGCGGGGTGGTTGACGAAAAGCCGGGTGTAGGCCGCCTGGAGCTCCTCCAGGGGCGGGTGGGGGAGGGCCACCTTCCGGCCCAGGAGCTCCCCCAGGGCTTCCTCCAGGGTCCCGAGCTCCAGCTCTTGCCAGAAGGCCTCGCCTGGAGGGGCGAAGGCGCTGGCCACCACCCAGCCTAGGAGCTCCATGCCTCACCTCCTGGTTCCCAGGGTAGGGAAGGGGAGGGGAGGCCTAAGACGGAGAGGTTCGGGCAGGGTTGTCGGAAGGGTTCCTAAGGCAAATGTCCCTAGGCCAGGCCCTGCTCCCGGGCCCAGCGCACCAGCTCCGGGGTTTCCATGAGCCCCAGCTTGTTCATGGCCCGCTGCTTGTAGGTGGAGGCGGTCTTCAGGGAGATGCCCAGGGCCTCCGCCGCCTGCGAGAGGGTGTACCCCTGGGCCAGGAGGCCCACCAGGGCCCGCTCCCGGGGGGAGAGGACCTCGGGGGTGGGGGTCCTTTGCCCCTCTAAAAGGGCTTCCGTGAGGCTGGGGTGGAGGTAGCGGAGGCCCTGTCTGAGCCGCTCTAGGGCCTCCAGGAGGTCCTGGTCCAGGGCGTGCTTGGGCAGGTAGCCCCGGGCCCCGAGCTGGAAGGCCCGGGCCACGTAGGCGGGCTCGTCGTGCATGGAGACCACCAGGACGGGGGCCCTTTGGGCCAAAAGGGGGAGGGCCTCGAGGCCCCCCTGCCCCGGCAGGTTCAGGTCCAAAAGCACCAGGTCCGCTTCCCACGGGGTACTAAGGGCCTCTTCCGCCCGGGCGAACTCCCCCACCACCCTATGCCCCCCCTCCTCCAGGAGGAGGCGGAGGCCCGCCCGCACCAGGTGGTGGTCCTCCACCAGCACCACCCTCATAGGGGCACCCCGAACTCCACCCGCGTGCCCTCCCCCGGCTGGGAATGGACGAAAAGGCTCCCCCCCAGGGCCTGGACCCGCTCCTGCATGCCCAAAAGCCCCACGGAAGGCGGGGTCTTGTGGGGGTCAAACCCCTTGCCGTCGTCCTCTATGACCCCGAAAAGCCGCTCCCCTTCCGCCAGAAGCTCCACCCGCACCCTTTTCGCCCCGGCGTGCTTCAGCACGTTGGTTAGGGCCTCCTGCACCACCCGGAACAAGGCGGCCTCCTTGACCTTGTCCATGGGGGGCACAGCCAGCCGGGCCTCCACCTGTAGGCCCTGCCGCCGGTACCCCTCCAGGTAGCGCCTCAGGGCTTCTTCCAGGCTGAACTCGTCCAGGAGGGGCATGCGGAGCTCGCGGGAGAGGCGGCGCACCTCCTCCAGGGCCTGGGCCAGCTGGGCCCGCACCTCGGGGAGCCGCTCGGGGTGGCGCTCCGCCAGCTTCAGGGTGAGGAGGGTGGCGGTGAGGAGGCTCCCCACCCCGTCGTGGAGCTCCCGCCCCACCCGGCGCCGCTCCTCCTCCTGGGCCAGGAGGAGGCGGCTAGAGGCCTCCAGGGAGGGGCGCTTCAAGGCCAGGAGGAGGAGGGGCTTAAGGGCTTCGGGCACCTTCTCCCCCTCCTCCAGGCTCAGCACCAAGACCGCCAGGGTCCGCCCCTCGTCCCGGATGGGAAGGGCCACCAAAGGCCCTTCCTCCGCCCTTTCCCCGGCCAGGGCCTGCTCCGCCAGGGCGCGGGAGCGCTCCACCAGGAGGCAGGCCTTCCGGCAGGACTGGAGCTGGACCAGCCGGAGCCCCTCCGTGACCCAGTAGGCCTCCCCGCAGCGGATGACCCCCATGGCCTCCAGGGCTTCCAGGGCCAGGCGCAGGCTTTCCTGCCGGGTGCGGGCCCGAAGGAGGGCCTGGGCCAGGGGCGTGCAGTCCACCCCTTTACCTTACCGGGGCGGGGTAGGGGCAGGTGTCCTCTAAAGCCCAAAGAAGGCCCGGGCGGCCTGGATGTCCTTGGCGATCTGCTCCTTTAGGGCTTCCAGGCTCTCAAAGCGCCGCTCTTCCCTAAGCCGCTTGAGGAAGACCACCTTGAGTTCTGCCCCGTAAAGCGCCCCCATGAAGCCCAGGAGGTGGACCTCCAGGCGCCTTTCCTTCCCCTCCAGCGTGGGCCGGGTGCCCACGTTGGCCACCCCTTTCCGCCGGCCGAAGGGCCCCTCGGCCTCCACCGCGTAGACCCCGGGGGGGAGGACCTTTAGGGGGTGGACGGCCAGGTTGGCGGTGGGGAAGCCGAGCTTCTGCCCCAGCCGGTCCCCCTCCACCACCACCCCGTAGGCGCTGTAGGGGCGGCCCAGGAGGTGGCGGGCCTCCTCCACCCGGCCCTCCTGGAGGAGGGCCCGGATGCGGCTGGACTTCACCGCCTCGCCCCCAAGCTCCAGAAGGGGCACGACGCGCACCGGGGCCACCTGCTTTAGGGCCTCGGGGGTTCCTGCGCGCCCTTTACCGAAGCGGAAGTCCTCCCCCACGTAGACCGCCTCCGCCCCCAAGGCCCTGAGGTCCTCCAGGAAGGCCTCGGCGCTTCGCCTCGCGAACTCCGCGTTGAAGGGCACGGCGAGGATCATCTCCACCCCGAGGGCCCTTAAGGCCTCCACCTTCTCCTCGAGGTCCATCAAGAACCCCTCCCCCCGGGTGAAGACCTTGGTGGGGGGGTCAAAGGTGTAGACCAGAAGGGGCAGGTGGCGGGCCTGGGCCTCCTCCTTGGCCCGGTGCAGGAGGTGCTGGTGGCCCAGGTGCACCCCGTCAAAGGAGCCCACGGCCACCACCTTGGGGCCTTTGGGAACGTCAGCGACCTCGGAGAAAAGCATGGTGGTAAAGCACCCCCACGAGCCCCGTGGCCGAGAACTCCGCCTCCCCCTTCCGGTGCATCTCCAGCGCCTTTTCCGGCTCCAGCCAGAGCACCTCTATGGCCTCGTCCTCGTCGGGGGTGGCCTCTATGGGGCGGAGGTTTTCCGCCAGGAAGACGTGGGTCTTCTCGTCGGTGAAGCCGGGGGAGACGAAGAAGCTGAAGAGGTGGGTGAGGTCCCCCGTGAGGCCCGTCTCCTCGGCAAGCTCCCTTCTTGCGGCCTCCAGGGGGTCCTCCCCCGGCTCTATGAGCCCCGCAGGGATCTCCAGGGGCTTTAGCCCCACCGCGGGGCGCATCTGGCGCACGAAGAGCATCCGGCCCTCCTTTAGGGCGATGATGGCCACCGCCGGCTTGTGCTCCACGATCTCGTAGCGGCCCTCGAGGGCCAGGTTCAGGATCCGGCCCCGGTAGAGGTAGGTGCGGCTCACCCCTTTATGCTACAAGCCAACCCCCCTCCCCAAAGGAAGCCCCACCGCAAGCGCGGGCTTGCGGTGGGGGCCTTCGGCCGGGCCTACTTCAGGGCCTCGAGGGTGGCCAGGAGCACCGCCCGGGTGTAGGTGGGGTTGTGCACGCCCTTAGAGCCGTCGTTCTCGATGAGGAGGTAGTTCCAGGCGGCCCGCACCACGGGGTCCTTGGTGGCGAAGACCGGCTGGCCCTTCTCATCCCGGATATCCCCCAGCTGGCTGTAGAGCACGCTCCCGTCCGTGAGGGTCATCTTGAAGGCGATCTGCCCGGCGATGGAGAGGATGTCCACCCGGTAGACCGGGGCCTTCACCGCCACGTTGGGGGTGAACTGGCCGTTTTCGGGGTTCCAGGCCCGCACGGTCTTGATGCGGTCCCGCACCGCCAGCACCCGGGCGTTCACCTGGGTGCGCACCAGGGAGAGGAGGTGGAGGGTGTTCTCCTGGACCATCTCCTCGGTGTACTTGGTCCCGTGGCAGGAGGCGCAGAGCCCCTCGGGGGTCTTGAAGGTGTGGGAGGAGTAGTCCCCCTTTCCGGCCAGGCTCATGTGGCAGGTGGAGCAGGCGTTGCCGGTGAAGAAGGCGTGGGGGTTGGGCCACTCCCGGGTGTCGTCCACGAAGTAGGCGTTCTTGCCCAGGAGGACATCCCCCTGGCTGGAGGCGTGGGGGTAGGTGTAGCGGCCGGGGTCCTCCGCGTTCCAGGTGACGCGGCCGTTGCGCGAGTTGTGGCAGGCGATGCAAAGGGCGGCGTTGCCCACCGCGGTGGCCTTGAAGCCGGAGGGGAGCATGGGGGTGTCGTTGGCCAGGCGCAGGTCCCCGTCCTCGTCGTGGCAGGCCTTGCAGGTGACGGGCTTCACCTGGTCCTGGGTGAGGCCCAGGCTCCTCAGGTACTCCACCGTGGCGGGCTTGCCGTCTGGGCCTACCAGGTTGCCGGGGTTCCCCTTCTTGAGCTGCTCTAGCCAGGCCAAAAAGCCCTGCTCGCTGTGGCAGCGGGCGCAGTGGGCGGCGTTGGCCTGGCGGGCCTCCACCGTGGCCTCCCGCAGGGTCTTGTACCCCATGACCCCGTTGTTGTGGGCGCTTCCCTCCCACTCCTTCTGGATGGCCTCCTCGCTGGAAAAGGCCACCATCAGACCGAGCGCCAAGAGGGCCAGTAGGGTTCTTTTCATACACACCCCCTTCGCCCCTAGCAGACACCCCTACTCGCTCCTCTGTCAAGGGTAAGATGTCCCGGAGCATGTGGCTCACGGACGGAAGCCGAAGCCTTCTTCTCCAGGGGGAGCGCCTCTTGAGGGTGGAGCCGGGGGCGCGGGGGCTTCGCTTTGAGCGCATCACCCCGGGCCTCCAGGACGCCCACACCCACCCCCTCTACTGGGGCCTGGCCTTAAGGGGCCTGGACCTCGGGGGGCTTACCGACCCCGAGAAGGTGGCCGGGAGGGTGGCCGAGGCCGCGCGCCGCCTCCCCCCTGGGGCCTGGCTTCAGGGGCAGGGCTTTCTTTTTCATAGGCCCCCTCCCCCTGGCCTCCTGGACCAGGCGGCCCCAGAGCACCCTGTCTTCTTGAGGAGCCGGGATTACCACTCCGCCTGGATCAACCGCAAGGCGGCTGAGCGGGCGGGTCTTACCCCGGGGACCCCTCCCCCCGAAGGGGGCGGGTTTTTAAGGGACGGCGAGGGGAGGCCCTACTACCTCCTGGAGCGGGCCCAGGACCTCCTCACCCCCCACCTCCCCCCGCCCGGTCCGGAGGACTTGAGGCGGGGCCTGGAGGACCTCGCCCGCCGGGGGTACACCGCCCTCCACGCCCTGGGCTACGAGCCCCCGGAGGCTTTGGAGTGGGCCTTAAAGATGGAGCTTCCCCTAAGGCTTTGGTGGGCCCTGCCCAGGGGGGCCTGGCGGGGGTGGCGGCCGGGGGTGTACGGGGAGGTGCACCTGAGGGCGGTCAAGTTCTTCGCCGACGGGGCCTTGGGCAGCCGCACCGCCTGGATGCACCGCCCCTACCCGGACGGGAGCTTCGGCCTGCCCCTGGACCCCCTGGAGGCCATCCGGGAGGAGGGGGAGGAGGCCCTGAGGGCGGGCTTCACCCTGGCGGTGCACGCCATCGGCACCCGGGCGGTGGAGGGGGTCCTCGAGGTCTTCCAGGCCCTGGCCCCCCTGGCCCGGGAGAAGGGGGTTCTTCTGCGGATGGAGCACGTCCAGCACGTCCGGGACGAGGCCTTGCCCCTATTCAAGGGCCTTCCCCTGGCCCTTTCCCTCCAGCCCCTCCACCTCCTGGAGGACCGGGCCCTCATCGGGGCCTTGGGCTTCCCTAGGGAGGAGGCCTTCCGCTTCCGGAGCCTCAAGGCCACGGGCCTCCCCCTGGCCTTCGGCTCCGATGCCCCCGTGGCGCCCCCCGAGTACGCCCTGAACCTGGAGGCCGCCCTAAACCCCCTCCATCCCAGGGAGGCCCTGGAGGAGGAAGAGGTGCTGGAGGCCCACACCCTGGGGGCGGCCCGGGCGGCGGGCTGGGCGGACCAGGGCCTTTTCCCAGGCGCCCGGGCGGACCTCACCCTCTGGGAGGGGGGGAAGCCCGTGGGCCGGGTGTACCGGGGGAGGTTGGAGATTTTCTGAACCAATCTTAAGGTATACTGCCCCCGTGTACGGGGTGCTGGTCTGGCCGCCTGCGCGCCTGAGGGCCTTCATGGAGGAGCTCCAGGCGGCCCACGGGGTGAAGGGTTTCGGCCCCCCCCACCTGAACCTGCGCCAGCCCTTTGACTGGCCCTACGAGGAGGAGGCCTTGAGGATCGCCCTGGAGGGGATCCTCCGGGGCCACGCCCCTTTCCGCCTGCGCCTTGGCCCCTGGGGGGCCTGGCCCCAAGGGGTGGTCTACCTCAGGGCCTACGGGGGGGAGGCCTTCCGCCGCCTCCACCACGCCCTGGAGCCCCTGGCCCCGCCCCTAAAGGAGATTGAGGGGCCAAGCTACATCCCCCACCTCACCCTGGCCCTGGGCCTCCCTCCGGAGGCGGCGGAGGCCCTGGCCCGAAGCCTCCCCCCACCCCCGATGGGCTCCTTCACCGTGCGGGAGGTGGCCCTGGTGCGGAGCGAGGGGGAGGAGCTTGTGGAGGTGGCCCGCTTTCCCTTAGCCCCTTTCCGGGGCGCTTAGTCCAGGAAGTCCCGGAGCTTGCGGGTGCGGGACTCGTGGTACTTGAGCTTCCTCAGGGCCTTGTTCTCGATCTGGCGGATCCGTTCCCGGGTCACCCCGAAGTAGGCCCCCACCTCCTCCAGGGTGTGCTCCCGGCCGTCGATGAGCCCTTTGCGGAGCTTTAGGACCATGGCCTCCCGCTCGGAGAGCTTGGAGAGGGCCTTTTCCAGCTCCTCGGAGAGGAGGCTCTGGGCCGCGGCCTCGGAGGGGGAGGGGAGGTTCTCGTCGGGGATGAAGTCGCCGTAGAAGCTGTCCTTCTCGTCCCCGATGGGGGTTTCCAGGGAGACGGGCTCCTGGGCGATCTTCAGGGTTTCCTCCACCCGCTTGGCGTCCCACCCCGGGCCCATGGCCTCGGCGATCTCCTCGTAGGTGGGCTCCCGGCCCAGCTCCTGCTGGAGCTGGCGGGCGGTGCGGGAGAGCTTGTTGATGGTCTCCACCATGTGCACCGGGATGCGGATGGTGCGGGCCTGGTCGGCGATGGCCCGGTTGATGGCCTGCCGGATCCACCAGGTGGCGTAGGTGGAGAACTTGAAGCGGCGCTTGTACTCAAACTTCTCCACCGCCCGGATGAGCCCCTGGTTCCCTTCCTGAATAAGATCCAGGAAGGAAAGCCCCCGGCCGGTGTACTTCTTGGCGATGGAGACCACCAGGCGCAGGTTGGCCTCAATGAGGTGCTGGCGGGCCGCCTCCCCCTCGCGGGCGATGTGCAGGTAGCGCTTGTACTCCTTGGGGAGGCTTTTGAGCTTCTGGTCTATCTCCTCCACCGTCTTGGCGTCGGGCTTCTCCTTAAGGCCGGGGATCTGGCTCACGCGGGCGGTGCCCAGGATCTTGGCCCGCACCACCTCCCGGATGAGGTCCGCGGGGAGGCCGGTGATCTCGGAGAGCTTCTTGATGGCCTCCATGCCCTCCTCCACCTTCCTTGCCAGCTCGATCTCCTCCTCCAGGGTGAGGAGGGGCACCTGGCCGATCTCGTGCAGGTACTGGCGCACGGGGTCGGAGGTGGAGACCTTGGGGAGGGCCAGCTCCTCTTCCTCCTCCAGGGCCTCCTCCGGCAGGAACTCGCCTTCCTCCAGGAGGGGGTCCTCGAGGTCCAAGAGGGCCTCGGGGTCCATGAGGAGCTCGGGGTCGGGGTCCTCCAGCTCCCCCAAGGGGGGTTCCAGGGCCTTATCCGCTTCCGGCTCCAGGGCCTGGACCTCCAGCTCCCCGCCGGTCTCGCCGCCTTTCTTCTCCTTTTCCACCGTCTTCTTCTTCGCCTTCTTCAAGGCCGACCTCCCTTGACCGCAAGGAGCACCTTGTAGGCCGCCACCTTCAGGGTCCTGAAGGCGCCGAAGGCCTCTTCCAACAGGGGTTCGTACTTGAGAAAGGGGTTAGCCACCAGGAAAAACCTGCCGCCCGGACGGAGCCGGGCCGCCGCCACGCTTACGAAAGCCTGGGCCACATCTAGGATGACCGCACCCCCCACGTGAAAAGGGGGGTTCGTAACAATGATGTCAAACCGGGCCTCGTCTGTCAAGTCGCTGTCCGCGTCCGAGTGGAGGGCTTGGGCCTTTAGGCCGTTTTCCTCCAGGCTCCGCTTGAGGGAGAGCACGGAGACCAGGTCGTCCTCCACCCCCACCCCCACCCCCCCGAGGGCGGCGAGGGGCAGGGTGAGGGCCCCGTACCCCGCCCCCAGATCCAAGAAGGTCTTCCCCCGCACCCCCTCCGGGCCCAGCTCCTCCAGGAGGGCGGAAAGGAGGAGCTTTGAGGCCGGGTCCACCTTCCCCGCGGAGAACACGCCGGGAAGGTGGTGGAAGGTGAAGGGGCGCTCCAAGAGCTCCGCCTGGAAGCTCTGCCAAAGGGGGGGAAGGGGAGGGGCGGGGTTTTCCTTCTCCAGAAGGGCGATGCGGTAGGGGCCCTCCCGCTCCAGCACCGTGCCGTAGCCCAGGAGGGCCCGCGCGTCCTTGAAGTAGCGCTCAAACCCCTTCCGTTTGTCCCCGGCCAGGTAGAGCCTTCCCCCAGGCTTCAAAGCCCGGGCCGCGGCCCTGAGGCTCACCTCCACGTAGGCCGTCCCCCGGCCCGCGGGGAGGACCAGGACCGCCAGGTCAAAGGCCCCCTCCTCCGCCGCCCAGGGGGGGGCGGGACGGGCCCTTAGGCCGCTCTTTTCCAGGCAGCGGAGGGCGGCCTTGGAGGTTTCCAGGCGTTCCACCTCCATCCGCCCCTCCAGGGGGAGGCTCGCCCAGCCCACCCCGGGGTTCAGGTCAAGGGCGCGCTCTCCGTGGGGCTTCACGTGCCGGAAGGCGAGCTCGTAGAGGGGGTCTTTCCACCCCCGGGCCCCGGGCTTCACGAAAAGCGTCCTTCCCCCCGGGGCGGGCAGGGGGATCGGGCGGTGGTACTCCTCGAGGGTCATGGCCACCCCGTTAGGATAGGGGGCTTTGGCCCAGTGGGGCAAATGTGTTAACATGCATCCTCAAACCCGCCCTCTGGGCGGAAAGGAGGCAGCGTGGCCCTGGTTGTGCAGAAGTACGGCGGCACCTCCGTGGGGGATCTGGAGAGGATCCACAAGGTGGCCCAGCGCATCGCCCACTACCGGGAAAAGGGGCATAAACTTGCGGTGGTGGTCTCGGCCATGGGGCACACCACCGACGAGCTCATCGCCCTGGCCAAGCGGGTGAACCCGAGACCCCCCTTCAGGGAGCTGGACCTCCTCACCACCACCGGGGAGCAGGTCTCCGTGGCCCTTCTTTCCATGCAGCTTTGGGCCATGGGCATCCCCGCCCGGGGCTTCGTGCAGCACCAGATCGGCATCACCACCGACGGGCGCTACGGGGATGCCCGCATCCTTTCCGTGGACCCAAGCCGCATCCAGAAGGCCTTGGAGGAGGGGTACGTGGCGGTGATCGCCGGCTTCATGGGCACCACCCCCGAGGGGGAGATCACCACCTTGGGCCGGGGGGGGTCGGACACCACCGCGGTGGCCATCGCCGCCGCCTTGGGGGCCAAGGAGTGCGAGATCTACACGGACACCGAAGGGGTCTACACCACGGACCCCCACCTCATCCCCGAGGCCAGGAAGCTTGCGGTCATCGGCTACGACCAGATGCTGGAGATGGCCGCGCTGGGGGCCAGGGTTCTCCACCCCCGGGCGGTCTACTACGCCAAGCGCTACGGGGTGGTCCTCCACGTGCGCTCCAGCTTCTCCTACAACCCGGGAACCCTAGTGAAGGAGGTCAACATGGAAATGGACAAGGTGGTGACGGGGGCGGCTTTGGACCTGGACCACGCCCAGATCGGCCTCATCGGCATCCCCGACCAGCCGGGCATCGCCGCCAAGGTCTTCCAGGCCCTGGCGGAGAAGGGCATCGCCGTGGACATGATCATCCAGGGGGTGCCCGGGCATGACCCTTCCCGGCAGCAGATGGCCTTCACGGTGAACAAGGACTTCGCCCAGGAGGCCCTGGAGGCCCTGGAGCCCGTGCTTGCCGAGATCGGGGGGGAGGCCATCTTGAGGCCCGACATCGCCAAGGTGTCCATCGTGGGGGTGGGCCTGGCCTCGGCCCCCGGGGTGCCCGCCAGGATGTTCCAGGCGGTGGCCTCCACCGGGGCCAACATAGAGATGATCGCCACCAGCGAGGTGCGCATCTCGGTGATCATCCCCGCGGAGTACGCGGAGGCGGCGCTCCGGGCCGTGCACCAGGCCTTTGAGCTGGACAAAGCCTGATGGAGCGGCTCCACCTTTCCTGGGAGGACCTCCTCCTTCTGGTGCGCCGCCTGGCGGAGCGCCTGCAGGACCAGCCCTTTGACCTCCTCCTGGGGGTGGCCCGGGGCGGGCTCATCCCCACCGCCCTCCTGGCCCAGGCCCTGGGGGCGCGGGACATCCTCACCGCCGCGGTGATGTTCTACGAGGGGGAGGAGCCCCTGCCCGAGCCCGTCTTCCTCCAGTTCCCCCAGGACCCCCTCCTTTTCGGAAAGCGGGTCTTGGTGGTGGACGACGTCTGGGACTCGGGGCGCACGGCCTTCGCGGTGAAGGAAAGGATCCGCCGGGCGGGGGGGACACCCTGGGTGGCCACCCTGCACTTCAAGCCGGAAAGGAACCGGGTTCCTGACCGCCCGGACTTCTACGCGGAGGAGACAGGGGCCTGGGTGGTCTACCCCTGGGCCCTCGAGGCCTGGCCTTAGGGATCCCCACCGCGGCCTAGGCCGCGGTGGGGGTGCTTTAGATGAGGCCCAGGGCCTTCACCTGCTCCATCTCGTCCAGAAGCTCCCGGGCGGTGATCTCCATCCTTTCCCGGGCGAAGGGGGTGATCTCCAGGCCCTCCACCACCGTATACACCCCGTCCTTGGCGGTGACGGGGAAGGAGTAGACGATGTCCTCGGGGATGCCGTACTCCCCCCTCGAGGGCACGGCCATGGAGACGAAGTCCCCCTCCGGGGTCCCCAGGGCCCAGTCCCGGATGTGCTCGATGGCGGCGTTGGCGGCGCTGGCCGCGCTGGAGGCCCCCCGGGCCTGGATGATGGCCGCCCCCCGCTGGGCCACGGTGGGGATGAAGACCTTCTCGTACCACTCCATGTCCACGAGCTCTAAGGCGGGCCTCCCGTCCACCTCCGCGTGGAAGAGGTCGGGGAACATGGTGGAGGAGTGGTTCCCCCAGACCGCAAGCTTCCGGATGCGGTCCACCGGGACCCCGGTCTTCTTGGAGAGTTGGGCCTTGGCCCGGTTGTGGTCCAGCCGGGTCATGGCGGTGAAGTTCCGGGGGTCCAGCCCTTCCGCGTTCTTGTAGGCGATTAGGGCGTTGGTGTTGGCGGGGTTGCCCACCACCAGCACCTTCACCTCCCGCTTGGCCACCTCCGCCAGGGCCCGGCCCTGCTCGGTGAAGATGCGGCCGTTCATCTCCAGGAGGTCCCGCCGTTCCATCCCCGCCTTCCTGGGGGCGGCCCCCACCAAAAGGGCGTAGTCCGCATCCCTAAAGGCCACCTTGGGGTCGTCGCTGGCCTCTATCCCCGCGAGGAGGGGGAAGGCGCAGTCCTCCAGCTCCATGATGACCCCTTCCAGGGCCTTCATGGCCTGGGGGATTTCCAGAAGCTGGAGGACGATGGGCTGGTCCTTGCCCAGCATCTCCCCCGCGGCGATGCGGAAGAGGAGGCTGTAGCCGATCTGTCCTGCGGCACCGGTCACCGCTACGCGTACGGGCGCTTTCATGGTTCCTCCTTAGCCCAGGGCCTTCTTGACGAGCTCCACGATCTCGTCAATGGTGTCCGCCACGGGGATCCCCGCCTCGGCGAAGGCCCTTAGCTTGGACTCCGGGGTCCCCACGTTCCCCATGATGATGGCCCCCGCGTGGCCCATCCGCTTGCCTTTAGGGGCGGAGCGGCCGCCGATGAAGCCCACCACCGGCTTCTTCATGTGGGCCTTCACCCAGGCCGCGGCCTCCTCCTCGTCCGAGCCCCCGATCTCCCCGATGAGGACCACGGCCTCCGTCTCCGGGTCCTCGTTGAAGAGGGGAAGGAGGTCTTTAAAGGTGGTGCCGATGACCGGGTCGCCCCCGATGCCCACGGTGGTGGTGGTGCCGATCCCTGCGGCGGAGAGGGCCGCCGCCGCCTCGTAGGTGAGGGTGCCCGAGCGGCTGATGAGGCCCACCCGGCCCCGCTTGAACACGTGGCCCGGCATGATGCCGATCTTGGTCTCCTCGGCGCTGATGATCCCCGGGCAGTTCCCCCCGATGAGCCGGGACCCCAGGGCCTTGATCTCCTCCACCGCCCGCACCATGTCCAGGGTGGGGATGCCCTCGGTGATGAGGACGATGAGGGGCACCCCCGCGTGGGCCGCCTCCAGGGCCGCGTCCGCGGCGGCGGGGGCGGGGACGAAGATGATGGAGGCGTCCACCTTGTGGTGGGCCACCGCCTCCTTCACCGTGTCGTAGACGGGGAGGCCCAGGACCTCCGTGCCCCCCTTGCCCGGGGTGACCCCGGCCACCACCTGGGTGCCGTAGGCCAGCATCTGCTGGGTGTGGAACTGCCCCTCCCGGCCGGTGATGCCCTGGACCAGGACGCGGGTTTCGCGGTTCACCAGGATCACGCCGCACCTCCCACCATGGCCACGATGGCCTTGGCCGCCTCAACCGATGTGGGGTACATGTACACGGGCTTGCCTTCCAGGAGCTTCTTGGCCTCCTCCTCCGCGGTGCCCGCCACCCGCATGACCACGGGCTTGGTGAGAAGGCCCTCCTCCAGGGCGCGGATGACCCCCTTGGCCACCTCGTCCGCCCGGGTGATGCCGCCGAAGATGTTGATGAAGACCCCCTTCACGTCGGGGTCCTTGAGGACCACCTTGAGGGCGTTGTAGACCACGTCCGCCTTGGCCCCGCCCCCGATGTCCAGGAAGTTGGCGGGCCTGCCCCCCACCCGGTTCACCAGGTCCAGGGTGTACATGACCAGCCCCGCCCCGTTCCCGATGATGCCGATGTTGCCGGAGAGCTTCACGTAGGCGAAGCCGTAGTTGCTGGCCTCCACCTCCAGGGGGTGCTCCGCCTCCACCTCCCTTAGCTCCGCGAGGTCCGGGTGGCGGAAGAGGGCGTTGTCGTCCAGGACGATCTTGGCGTCCGCGGCCACCACCTGGCCCTCGGCGGTCACCACCAGGGGGTTGATCTCGGCGATGGAGGCGTCCACCCCCTCGTAGGCCCGGTAGAGGTTCACCAGGACCTGGGCCAGCTTGTTGAGGTTGCCCTCGAGGCCCGCCTTCCGCACCATCTCCCGGGCCTCAAAGGGGCGGAAGCCCTTGTGGGGGTCAATCCAGAACTTGTGGATGGCCTCGGGGCGCGCCGCGGCCACCTCCTCGATGTCCACCCCGCCCTCCTTGGAGAGCATCAGGACCACCCGCTTTTGCGCTCGGTCCAGGATGAGGCCGGCGTAGTACTCCTTGGCGATGTCCACCGCCTCGGCCACCAGGACCTTCTTCACGGTGAAGCCCTTGATGTTCATCCCCAGGATGGCCTGGGCCTTCTCGTAGGCCTCGCTGGGGGTGTCCGCCAGCTTGACCCCTCCCGCCTTTCCTCTCCCCCCCGTGTGGACCTGGGCCTTGATGACCACCCGTTTGCCCAGCTCCTCCGCGATCCTCTTGGCCTCCTCGGGGGTGTAGGCCACCTTACCCGGGGGCACGGGGATGCCGTAGCGGGCTAGGATCTCCTTGGCCTGATACTCGTGCAGGTTCAACGGCCACCTCCTTGGCCTCGCGGCCGCCCGTATTATACCGGGGTTCTTGGGACGCTCAGCGCTCCACGGGGCGGGCGAAGAAGAGGCGGCCCACCTGGGTCTGGATGGCCTGGGTGATGGTCACCTCGATCTCCTGCCCCCGGTAGGCGATGCCGTCGTCCACCACCACCATGGAGCCGTCCTCCAGGTAGCCCACCCCCTGGTGGGGCTCCTTGCCCTCTTTCAGGATGAAGAGCCTCAGGGTGTCCCCCACCTGGAGCCTGGGCCTTAGGGCCTGGGCCAGGGCCTGGACGGAGAGGGCCTTCACCCCGTAGATGCGGGCCATCTGCAGGAGGGCCAGGTCGTTGGTCACCAAGGCGGCCCCAAGCTTCCGGGCTAGAAAAAGGAGCTTTTCGTCCACGCTCTCCCCCTGGGGGGTTTCCTCCAAGACGGCGAGCCCCACCAGGGCCTTAAGCCGTTCCAGGGTCTCCAGGCCCCGCCGGCCCTTGGCCCGCTTTAAGGCATCGGGGCTATCCGCGAAGTGCTGGAGCTCCTTCAGGACGAAGTGGGGCACGTAGAGGGGGCCCTCCAGGAAGCCCACCTCCGCCACCTCCGCCAAGCGGCCGTCCACCAGGACGCTGGTGTCCAAGACCTTCCCCCCAGGGCCCTTGGGCCTTTGGGGCAGGCGCAGGTAGTCCCGGTAGCCCAGGGCCAGATAGGCGAAAAGCCCCACCAGGAGAAGGGCCAGGAGGAGGCTGTGGTAGGGGGAAAACCCCGGCACCTGGGCCAGGAGGGTGGTGAGGAGGACGGCGAGGAGGAGGCCCAGGGTGGCCCCCAGGGTGAGGGCCACGGGAACCTCGGGGGGGAGATTCTTAAGCCGCTCACGAAGGGGGTGGAGGAGGGCCTCCAGCCTGGGGGCGAGGAGGAGGCCGCTGAGGAGGCCCGCCAGGGTGAGGTAAAGCCGGTTTAGGGAGAGGAGGCCCGCGCTTTGGGGGAGGAGGCCCAAGGCCTCGAGGCCCACCGAAAGCCGGAAGCCCAGGTAGGCGAAGAGGAGGTAGAAGAGGAGACGCCCCATCATCCCAGGGCGGCCTCCACCGCCTCCTCCAGCCTGCGCACGTTCCCAGGGTGGAGGAAGCGGCTAAACCCCGCCCGCTCCCCCTCCTTAAGCCTTCGCTCCAGCCCCACCACGCTCCTGACCTCCGCGGCCAGGCCCACCTCCCCGAGGGCGGCCAGGTCCTGGGGGAGGGGGCGGCCCACCACGGCAGAATACACCGCCAGGGCCACGGGGAGGTCCAGGCCCGGATCCAGCACCCTAAGCCCCCCGGCCAGGTTCACGTAGAGGTCCAGCCCGGAAAGGGGAAGGCCGAGCCGCCGTTCCAGCACCGCAAGCACCATGTCCACCCGGCGCCCGTCCAGCCCCTGCACCACCCGCCTAGGCGCGGGGAAGGGGGTCTTGGCGGCCAGGGCCTGGACCTCCAGGGCCAGGGCCCGTTCCCCGGCCAGGGCCAGGGCGATGGCGCTCCCCGGAACCCCCGTGGGCCTTTCCAAAAGGAAGGCCTCCGAGGGGTTTTTCACCTCCAGAAGCCCGCTTTCCTCCATGCGGAAGACCCCTAGCTCCCCCACGGGGCCGAAGCGGTTCTTGGCGCTCCTTAGGACCCGGTAGACCCCGGCGGTTTCCAGGTAAAGGGTGGCGTCCACCGCGTGCTCCACCGCCTTGGGCCCCGCCACCACCCCCTCCTTGGTCACGTGGCCCACCAAGAGGGTGGCCGTGCCGGTGGCCTTGGCGAAGCGCACCAGGGCGGTGGTGGCTTCCCGCACCGAAACCAGGCTTCCCGGCGCCCCACCGGCCTCGAGGGTCTGGATGGAGTCCACGAAGAGGACCTCGGGGGGGTTCTCCTCCAGGAAGGCGAGAAGGGGCTCGAGGCGGGTTTCCTTGAGGAGGAGGAGGTCCCTTAGCCCAAGCCGCCGGGCCCGTAGGCGGATCTGGGCCGGGGACTCCTCCCCCGCCAGGTAGTAGACCCGCTTTTCTAGGCGCTTCGCCATCTCCAGGAGGAGGGTGCTCTTGCCCACCCCGGGCTCCCCCCCGAGGAGGACCACCTCCCCGGGCACCAGGCCCCCCCCTAGGACCCGGTCCACCTCCCCTAGCCCCGAGGAGAACCGGCCCTCTTCCCCCTCCCCCACCTCCGCAAGCCGGAGGAGGGCCGGGGCGGGGGAGGGGGCTTTGGGGCCCGGTTTCGGGGCCTCCTGGACTTCCTGAAAACTCCCCCAGGCCCCGCACCCCGGGCAGCGGCCCAAAGGCTTGGGGGTGCGGTAGCCGCACTCCACGCAGCGGTAGGCGCTCTTGGCCATCTCCTGGGGTCCCCAGCCCGGCGTGCGCCGGGCTGGGGCCTCATACGAGGCTCAGCTCCTCCCCCTCCACCTCGTGGAAGGCCAGGTGCCCGTCCTCCACCGTCACGTGGAGGCGCCCCTCCGGCTTCTTGAGGAGGGCCAGGGCCAGGGGGTCCTCGATGCGCTCCCGGATCACCCCCCGCACCGCGCGGGCGCTCCCCGTCTTGGGGGCCTGCTCCACCACGAAGCGGGCCACCTCGGGGGCGAAGGTGACCTCGATGTCCCGGGCCTTGAGCTCCTTCCGAATCTCCTCCAGCATGAGCCCGGCCACCTGCACCAGCTCCTCTTCCGTAAGGGCCCGGAAGCGGATGACCTCGTCCAGCCGGTCCAGGAACTCGGGGGTGAAGAGGGCCTTCAGGGGGGACTCGGTGTCCACCTCCCGGGAGGTGAAGCCCACCGCGGGGCCCACGTTGTAGCCGGTGTTGGAGGTCATGATGAGGATCACCCGGCGGAAGTCCACGGTGCGGCCCATCCCGTCCGTGAGGCGCCCCTCGTCCAGGACCTGCAGGAAGGTGTTGTAGATGTCGGGGTGGGCCTTCTCAATCTCGTCCAGGAGGACCACGCTGAAGGGCTGGCGGCGCACGGCCTCCGTGAGCCGGCCCCCCTGCTCGTACCCCACGTAGCCCGGGGGTGCGCCGATGAGCTTGGAGATGGAGTGGGGCTCCTGGAACTCGGACATGTCAAAGCGGATGAGGGCCCGTTCCGAGCCGAAGAGCACCTCCGCCAGGGCCTTGGCCAGCTGGGTTTTCCCCACCCCGCTTTGGCCCACGAAGAGGAAGCTGGCGGCCACGCGGGTCCGGCCCCCAAGGCCCACCTGGGCCCGCCTCAGGGCGTTGGCCAGGGCCCGGATGGCCTCCTCCTGGCCCACCACCCGCTTCCTGAGCTCCTCCTCCAAGTGGGCCAGCTTCTCCAGGTCGCGGTCGTCCGCGTAGATCCCGCCCCAGGAGTCCACCACCGCCTCGAGGTCCTCCCGGGTGACCACGGGGGTGCCGTCCTCCTCCTCGGCCACGGGCAGGCCTAAGGAGGCGTTGAGGCGCACCCGGCTCGCCGCCTCGTCGATGAGGTCGATGGCCTTGTCCGGGAAGTTGCGCCCAGGAAGGGAGCGGATGCCGATCTTCACCGAAAGCTCCAGCACCTCGTCGGGGATGACCACCCCGTGGTGGGCCTCGTAGCGGGGGCGGAGGCCTTTTAGGATCTCCAGGGTCTCCTCCGGGGAGGGCTCCAGCACGATCACCGGCTGGAAGCGCCGCTCCAGGGCCGCGTCCTTTTCAATGTAGCGGTGGTACTCCCCGGTGGTGGTGGCCCCGATGACCTGGATCTCCCCCCGGGCCAGGGCGGGCTTCATGATGTTGGCCGCGTCCAGCGTCCCCTCCGCCCCCCCGGCCCCGATGAGGGTGTGGAGCTCGTCGATGAAGGCGATGACCTTGGCGTTTTTCAGCTCCTCTATGATCTGCCGCAGGCGCTCCTCAAACTCCCCCCGGTACTTGGTCCCGGCCACCACCCCCGCCAGGTCGATGGCCACCACCCGGGCCCCCCGCAGGATGGGGGGGACCCGGCCCTCCACGATGGCCTGGGCCAGGCCTTCCACGATGGCCGTCTTGCCCACCCCGGGGTCGCCGATGAGCACGGGGTTGTTCTTGGTGCGCCGGGCCAGGATCTGGATGACCCGGTTGATCTCCTCCTGGCGCCCGATGACCGGGTCCAGCTTCCCTTCCCGGGCCTCCTTGGTGAGGTCGCGGCCGTACTCGTCCAGGAAGGGGGTGTTCACGGGCTTTTCCCGCTCCCGGCCTTCCGCCATGGCCAGCACCCGCCAGCGGATGGCGTCAATGTCCTTGGCGAAGTGGGTGAGGATGCGGTAGGCGATGCCGTCCCCCTCGCGGATGATGCCGAGGAGGATGTGCTCCGTGCCGATGACCTGGGCCCCCATGTTGCGGGCCTCGGCGCTGGCCAGCTCCATGACCCGCCGGGCCCGGGGGGTGATGGCCGGGGGTTCTCCCGTACGGCTCCCCTCGCCCCGGCCCACCAGCTCCTCCACCATGCGGCGCATGGCCTCGAGGCTCGCCCCGTACTCCTGGAGGATGCGGGCCGCGGTCCCCCCCTCGCGCATCAGGCCCAAGAGGAGGTGCTCCGGGCCGATCATGGAGTGGCCTAGACGGCTCCCCTCCTCCCTTGCGTAGTGAAAGACCAGCCTGGCGCGGTCGTCGTACCTGTTCATCATCCCCCTCTACCCACATTCTAGCCTAAAGGCCCCCGGGCGGGCCGTTTGCGCCCGGGGTTACCTTGGGCCTGGAGGCAGGTTTTCGGGTATCATGCCCCCTAATCGGGGCTTAGGGCCCCTTAGGGAGGGAAAATGCCGGCCAGCACCCTTGACGAACTGGTGGCGCTTTGCAAGCGGCGTGGGTTTATCTTCCAGGGTTCGGAGATCTACGGGGGCCTTCAGGGCACCTACGACTACGGCCCCTTGGGGGTGGAGCTCAAGAACAACCTCAAGCAGGCCTGGTGGCGAAGGAACGTCTACGAGCGGGACGACATGGAGGGCCTGGACGCCAGCATCCTCACCCACCGCCTGGTCCTCCACTACTCGGGCCACGAGGCCACCTTCGCCGACCCCATGGTGGACAACCGCATCACCAAGAAGCGCTACCGCCTGGACCACCTCCTAAAAGACCAGAAGCCCGAGGTCCTGGCCCGGCTCTACCGGGCCATGGAGGTGGAGGGGGAGGCGGGCCTCCACGCCCTGGTGCAGGCCATGATGGCCGCCCCGGAGCGGGCTGGGGGGGCCATGACCGCGGCGGGGGTGGTGGACCCGGCTACGGGCGAGCCCGGGGACTGGACCCCGCCCCGCTACTTCAACATGATGTTCAAGACCTACGTGGGGCCGGTGGAGGAGGAGGCCGCCTTGGCCTACCTCCGCCCCGAGACCGCCCAGGGCATCTTCATCAACTTCAAAAACGTCCTGGACGCCACCAGCCGCAAGCTTCCCTTCGGCATCGCCCAGATCGGCAAGGCCTTCCGCAACGAGATCACCCCCAGGAACTTCATCTTCCGGGTGCGGGAGTTTGAGCAGATGGAGATCGAGTACTTCGTCCGCCCCGGGGAGGACGAGTACTGGCACCGCTACTGGGTGGAAGAACGGCTCAAATGGTGGCAGGAGATGGGCCTTTCCCGGGAGAACCTGGTCCCCTATGAGCAGCCCAAGGAGGAGCTCGCCCACTACGCCAAGGCCACGGTGGACATCCTCTACCGCTTCCCCCACGGCCTCGAGGAGCTGGAGGGCATCGCCAACCGCACGGACTTTGACCTGGGGAGCCACACCAAGGACCAGGAGGAGCTTGGGATCACGGCCCGGGTCCTCAGGAACGAGCACTCCACCCAGCGCCTGGCCTACCGCGACCCCGAGACAGGCCGCTGGTTCGTCCCCTACGTGATTGAGCCCTCCGCGGGGGTGGATAGGGGGGTCTTGGCCCTCCTCTCGGAGGCCTTCACCCGCGAGGAGCTTCCGAGTGGGGAAGAGCGCATCGTCCTCAGGCTCAAGCCCCAGCTTGCCCCCATCAAGGCCGCGGTCATCCCCCTGGCCAAGAACCGCCCCGAGATCACGGACTACGCCAAGCGCCTCAAGGCCCGCCTCCAGGCCCTGGGCCTCGGCCGCATCCTCTACGAGGACACGGGCAACATCGGCAAGGCCTACCGCCGCCACGACGAGGTAGGCACCCCCTTCGCCATCACCGTGGACTACGACACCATCGGCCAGAGCAAGGACGGCACCACCAAGCTCAAGGACACCGTCACCGTGCGGGACCGGGACACCATGGAGCAGATCAGGCTCCATGTGGACGAGCTGGAGGGGTTTTTGCGGGAAAAGCTCCGCTGGTGATACCATGGGCCCCATGAGGGTCGCGGTGGTGGGCGCCACGGGGGCGGTGGGCCGGGAGATCCTGAAGGTCTTGGAGGCCCGCCGCTTCCCCCTTTCCGAACTCCGGCTCTACGCCTCCCCCCGCTCCGCGGGGGTGAAGCTCCCCTTCATGGGGGAGGAGATCCCGGTGGAGGCTTTGCCCGAGGGGCCTCTCCCCGTGGACCTGGTCCTGGCCAGCGCGGGGGGAAGCCTCTCCAAGGCCTACGCCCCCCGCTGGGTGGAGGGGGGGGCCTTGGTCATAGACAACTCCAGCGCCTTCCGCTACGAGCCCGAGGTGCCCCTGGTGGTGCCCGAGGTGAACCGGGAGGCCATCTTCCGCCACAAGGGCCTCATCGCCAACCCCAACTGCACCACCGCCATCCTGGCTATGGCCCTCTGGCCCCTCCATAAGGCCTTCCGCGCCCAGCGGGTCGTCGTGGCCACCTACCAGGCGGCCTCGGGGGCGGGGGCCAGGGCCATGGAGGAGCTCCTTACGGAAACCCACCGTTTCCTCCACGGGGAGGCTCCCAGGGCCGAGGCCTTCGCTCATCCCCTTCCCTTCAACGTCATCCCCCACATAGACGCTTTCCAGGAAAACGGGTACACCCGGGAGGAGATGAAGGTGGTGTGGGAGACCCACAAGATCTTTGGGGATAGCTCCATCCGCATCAGCGCCACCGCGGTGCGGGTCCCCACCCTGAGGGCCCACGCGGAGGCGGTGAGCGTGGAGTTCGCCCACCCCGTGACCCCGGAGGCCGCCCGGGAGGTCCTGAGGGGGGCCCCGGGGGTGGAGGTGGTGGACGAGCCCGGGAACAAGCGCTACCCCATGCCCCTCACGGCCAGCGGCAAGTGGGACGTGGAGGTGGGCCGCATCCGGAAGAGCCTGGCCTTTGAGAACGGCCTGGACTTCTTCGTGGTGGGGGACCAGCTCCTTAAGGGGGCGGCCCTCAACGCGGTCCAGATCGCCGAGGAGTGGCTTAAGGGGCCCTAAGCCAAAGCCAGTACTCCCGGTTCCCCTCCTTGCCCGGCAAGGGGCTTTCCGTTTCCCCCAAAACGGTAAAGCCCAGCTCCTCCGCCTTGGCCCTCACCCGCCTTAGGGCCTCCCGCCTCAGGGCCTCGTCCCGCACCACCCCCTTGTGGGCCCCGGGCCAGAGCTCAAACTGGGGCTTGACGAGAAGGAGGGCCTCGCCCCCAGGCTTCAGGAGCCCTTTCAGGGCGGGGAGGACCAGGGTGGAGGAGATGAAGGAGAGGTCGGCCACCGCGAGGTCCACGGGTCCGGGGAGGGCCGCTTCCCGGGCGTCCACCCCCTCCAGGCTCACCACCCGGGGGTCCTCCCGGAGCCTGGGGTGGAGCTGGCCGTGGCCCACGTCCACCGCGTAGACCCGCCCCGCCCCCCTTTCCAGGAGGACCTGGGTGAAGCCCCCGGTGCCCGCCCCCAGGTCCGCCGCCACCTTGCCCGCCACCTCCAGGGGGAAGGCCGAAAGGGCCCCCAGGAGCTTGTAGGCCCCCCGGCCCACGTAGCGCTCCTCCTCCAGGAGCTCCACTTCCCCGGTCACGGGGTGGGCGGGCTTGGTCACCACCTTTCCCCCCACCCGCACCAGGCCCTTCTGGATGAGGGCCTTGGCCTTCTCCCGGCTTTCTGCCAGGCCCTGTTCCACCAGGTACCGGTCCAGGCGCACAAGGGTATTATGGCCCCGTGGAGCCGGATCTTTCCGGGGTGTGGTACGTCTTGGAGGGGGAGCCGGGGGAGCACCTGGTGGTGGAGGCCCTGGGGCGGAGGCTTTCCGGGGTGTGGACTGAGGAGGCCCTGGCCCAAGGCTTCCTGGCCCACCACCCCCACCTCGGCATGCGGGTGAGCCCCTTGGGGAGCCGGGCCCTGAAGGAGGCCTTCCTGAGGGCCTTGGGGCTTCTTGGGGTGGAGGCGGTCTTGGTGGACTACCGGCCCGGGGCCCACCGGGCCCGGGTGGTGGAGGTGGGGGATCTCTTGAAGGAGGTTCAAAATGCGTAAGGGGTTGGTGCTTTTGGTCCTCTTGGGCATGGCCTTGGCCCAGCGGGTGGAGGTGGGTCTAGGAAGCCCCTTTGGGCTTCAGGGTGGGGTGCGCTTTCCCCTTCTGCTCCTCCTGGAGGGGCGGGCCTACGGGGGGGTGGGCCCGGAGGCCCTAGGGGGCGGGGTGGACCTCCTCCTAAAGGCCCCCCTCACCGACCTCTACGGCGGGGTGGGGGTCTTCTACGGCACGGGGCCGGCCTTAAGCCTTCCCCGGGAAGGGGCGGGGCAGGGGGGCGTGCGGGGGGTCCTGGGCACCTGGCTCAACCTGCCCCTGCCCTTCCTGGGGGTTTACGTGGAGCTCCACCCCGTCTACTACCTAACCCCGGGCCAGGGGTTTGGCCTGGGGGCGGCCCTGGGGGTGAGCCTGGGACTTTAGGTCCTGTACCCCTCCTTCAGGGGCACGATGCGGTTGAAGACCAGGCGGTCCGGCCTCGAGTCCACGGGGTCCTGCCAGAAGTAGCCGAGCCTCTCCAGCTGGTAGCGGGTGTCCTTGGGGTCCTTGGCCACGCTGGGCTCAACGTAGCCCCGCTTGACCTCGAGGGCCTTCGGGTTCAGATTCTTGAGAAAGTCCCCCCCCTCCTCGGGGTCCTCCCTGAGGAAGAGGCGGTTATATAGGCGGAACTCCGCGGGCAGGGCGTGCCGGGCGGAGACCCAGTGGATCACCCCCTTGGGCCTCACCCCGTCCGCCGGGTTCTGGCCCAGGGTCTCGGGGAGGATGCGGGCTTTGAGGAGCTTTACCTCCCCGCCTTCCTCCACCACCTCCTCAAGCTCCATCACGTAGGCGTGGCGCAGGCGCACCCGCTGCCCCGGGGCGAAGCGTTTCCAGCCCTTCGGGGGGTCCAGGCTGAAGTCGCTTTGCTCAATGTAGATCCGGTCCGAGAAGGGCAGAAGGCGGCTTCCCTCCTTGGGGATGTCCCGGGGCCAGTAGGGGGCTTCAATCCATTCCTCCCCCTCGTAGTTGGTGAGGACCACCTCCAGGGGGTCCAGCACCCCAAGGACCCTCGGGGCGAGGGGGTTCAGGTCGTCCCGGATGACCTCTTCCAAAAGCTCCATCTCCACCCGGGCCTCGTGGCGGGAAACGCCGGTTTTGTGAATAAAGGTCCGGATGGCCTCGGGCCGCACCCCCCGGCGCCTCAGGGCCCGGAGGGTGGGGAGGCGGGGGTCGTCCCAACCCGAGACGTACCCCCCCTCCACCAGCTTGATGAGCTTCCGTTTGGAGAGGACGGTGTAGGTGAGGTCCAGGCGGGCGAACTCGTACTGGTAGGGCCTCGGGGCCTCGGGGAGGCCGCACTTCCCCTTCAGGTTTTCAATCACCCAGTCGTAGATCGCCCGGTTGTTCTCAAACTCCAGGGTGCAGAGGGAGTGGGTGATCCCCTCAATGAAGTCCTCCAGGGGGTGGGCGAAGTCGTACATGGGGTAAATCACCCAGCGGTCCCCCGCGTGGTAGTGGGGGGCGTGGACGATGCGGTAGAGCACGGGGTCCCGCAGCTTGAAGTTGGGGTGGGCGGGGTCGATCTTGGCCCGCAGGACCCGGCTTCCGGTGGGGAACTCCCCCTGGGCCATGCGCTGGAATAGATCCAGGTTTTCCTCCACGCTCCGCTCCCGGTAGGGGCTCGGTTTCCCCTCAGCCCTGAGCGCGCTCATCTCCTCCTCGGAAAGGTCGTCCACGTAGGCCTTCCCTTCGCGAATGAGGGTGAGGGCGCACTCGTACATCTGGTCAAAGTAGTCCGAGGCGTAAAGGACCCTGGTGGGGGTGAAGCCCAGCCAGCGCACGTCCTCCTCGATGGCCCGGGCGTACTCCTCCTTTTCCGTCTCAGGGTTGGTGTCGTCAAAGCGGAGGTTGCACTCCCCGCCGAAGTCCAGGGCCAGGCCGAAGTTTAAGACGATGCTCCGGGCGTGGCCGATGTGCAGGTAGCCGTTGGGCTCCGGGGGGAAGCGGGTGCGAAGGGCCTCGTACCGGCCTTCCCGGAGGTCTTTTTCCACGATCTCGGTGATGAAGCTCTCGGGGGCGACGCCCATAGGGAAAAGTCTACAGGAGGGGTGGGCTTAAAACTGGGGTTTCCGCTTCTCAAAGAAGGCCCTTATGCCCTCCTTCAGGTCCCCCGTCTCCCGCACCCAGGCGTTGGCCAAGGCGGCCAGGCGGAAGCCCTCCTCGAGGCCCATCCCCGGGAGGGCGGAAAGGAGCTCCTTGGTGAGGCGCAAGGAGGTGGGGGCGTTCTCCGCCACGCCCTCGGCCAACGCCACCGCCTCCTCCAGGCCCCGCCCCTGGGGGGCCACCCGGTTCGCAAGCCCCAAGGCCTTGGCCTCTTCCGTCTCGAGGAGCCTCCCCGTGAGGAGGAGGTCCTTGGCCACCTTCTCCCCCACGGCCCGCACCAGGAGGACGGAGACCAGGGCGGCCACGAAGCCGATCTTGACCTCCGTGAACCCGATCCTCGCCCCCTCCTCCATGACCACCAGGTCGCAGGCCAGGGCCAGCCCCGCCCCCCCCGCCACCGCGGGGCCCTGCACCGCGGCCACCGTGGGCTTGGGGTAGGTGTAGACCCGGTGGAAGAGGCGGAGGAGGGAGAGGGAGTGGGCGTAGTTCTCCTCGGCCCCCATCTCCGTCACCCGCTCCAAAAAGGCCAGGTCGGCCCCCGCGCTGAAGGCGGGCCCTCTCGCCCCCAGGACCACGGCCCGCACCCCCTGGTCCCCCTCCAGGGCCTCCAGGGCCTCCAGAAGCCCCTCCACCAGGGGAGGGGAGAGGGGGTTCCTGCGGTCCGGATCGTTCAGAAAGACCTTGGCCACGCGCCCTTCTTCCACCTGGACCATGGCCCCATTGTACCGGAGGGGTTTCCCCTGCTACACTGCCCTTAGCCCGCAAACCTAAGGAAGCGCCTTGGGCGGGCTAGGAGGTGGTGTAGATAAAGGAGTACCTGACCAACGAACGCATCCGCGCCAAACAGGTCCGGGTCATCGGCCCGGACGGCCAGCAGCTCGGCATCATGGACACCCGGGAGGCCCTGCGCCTGGCCCGGGAGCAGGACCTGGACCTGGTCCTGGTGGGCCCCACCGCCGACCCCCCGGTGGCCCGGATCATGGACTACTCCAAGTGGCGCTACGAGCAGCAGGTGGCCGAGAAGGAGGCCCGGAAGAAGGCCAAGCGCACGGAGGTCAAGTCCATCAAGTTCCGGGTCAAGATAGACAACCACGATTATCAGACCAAGCTGGGCCATATCAAGCGCTTCCTGGAGGAGGGCCACAAGGTTAAGGTGACCATCATGTTCCGGGGGCGGGAGGTGTCCCACCCGGAGCTGGGCCAGCGCCTCCTGGAGCGGGTGGCGGAGGACCTTAAGGGCCTGGCCGTGGTGGAGATGAAGCCCGAGCTTCTGGGCCGGGACATGAACATGCTCCTGGCCCCGGCCAAGGTTTCCGCCTAGACCCGCTTCCCTCCTTCTGCTATAGTGGGGTGGCCTTGGAGCTCCCAAGACCCCCTTTTGGGGGCGCTCCGAAGGCCACGGGAGGAACCATGCCGAAGGTGAAGACCCACAAGGGCGCCAAGAAGCGGGTAAAGGTGACCGCTTCGGGCAAGGTGGTGGCCATGAAGACCGGGAAGCGCCACCTGAACTGGCACAAGTCCGGCAGCGAGATCCGCCAGAAGGGGCGGAAGTTCGTCCTGGCCGAGGCGGAGGCGGAGCGGATCCGGCTCCTCCTGCCTTACGAGTGAGGGAGGTGAAGGATGCCGCGCGCTAAGACCGGGGTTGTCCGCCGCAGAAAGCACAAGAAGATCCTCAAGCTGGCCAAGGGCTACTGGGGCCTGCGCTCCAAGAGCTTCCGCAAGGCGCGGGAGACCCTCTTCGCCGCCGGGAACTACGCCTACCGCGACCGCAAGCGGAAAAAGCGGGACTTTCGCAGGCTCTGGATCGTGCGCATCAACGCCGCCTGCCGCCAGCACGGCCTGAACTACTCCACCTTCATCCACGGCCTGAAGAAGGCGGGGGTGGAGCTGGACCGGAAGGTGCTGGCCGACCTGGCGGTGCGGGAGCCCCAGGCCTTCGCCGAGCTGGTGGCCAAGGCCAAGGCCGCCCAGGCCTAGCCCTTTCCCCTTCCCTCCCCACCCGTAGGTGGGGAGGGCTTTCCCATGAAGGCCCTTTACGTCCTGGCGGTGGCCGCCCTGCCCCTGGTGGAGCTCAGGGGGGCCATCCCCTTGGGGGTGGCCTTGGGGTTTAGCCTGTGGGAGGCCTTTTTCCTGGCCCTCCTCGGCAACCTCCTGGTGGCCCCCTTGGCCCTCTTCCTCCTGCCCTACGCGGTGGGGGTTGTGGTCCGCGTGCCCGCCCTGGCCCGGCTTTGGGAGGCCCTGGAGGCCCGGGTGCGCCTGAAGGGGGAGGAGCAGGTCCAGCGGCTCGGGGCTTTCGGCCTCTTCCTCTTCGTGGCTGTGCCCCTGCCCGGCACCGGGGCCTGGAGCGGGGCGGTGCTGGCGGTGGTCCTGGGGCTTAGGCGCCGGTATGCCCTCCTCGCCATCTCCCTGGGGGTGGTGGCCGCGGGGGTCTTGGTCCTCCTCCTTACCGGGGGGGCGGTGGCCGGGCTAAACTACCTGCGATGACGGCCTTCCTCCTCCCCTTGGCCTATCTGGTGGGGGCCCTTCCCCTGGGGTACTGGCTGGCCCATAGGCGCGGGGTGGAGCTGCGCACAGCAAGCCCCTACACCCTGGGGCTGGAAAACGCCCTGAAGCGCTTGGGCTTTGGCCTCCTTCTCCTCACCTTCCTCCTGGACTTCCTGAAGGGGTACCTGCCCCTCCTCCTCCCCCGGGCCTTGGGGGTGGGCCTCGAGGGGGCCTTGGCCCTCGGGGTGGCGGTCTATCTGGGCCACCTCTACCCCCTCTTCTTCCGCGACCCCTGGCCGCTTAGGGCCAAGGGGGCCGGGGTCCTCCTGGGGGTTCTTGCCGGCCTACCCCTAAGCCCGGAGCTTGGCCTCATCCCCGTGGCCCTGGGCCTCGCTCTCTACGCCCTCACGGGCTACGCCTCCTTGGGGAGCCTAGGCCTCCCCTTGGGGCTTTTCCTGGTCCTCCTCTTCGGGCCCTTTTCCCCTCTCGCCCGGGGCTTGGGCGGGGCCCTTTTCCTCCTCGCCCTTTGGCGCTACAAGGAGAACCTGGGGCGGATCCTGGAGGGCACGGAGCCCAAGCTCGGCTCCCCCCTTCCCCTCCCCTCCGAGCGGCAGGCGGTCTGCGCCTTCCTCATCCACCCCCTCACGGTGGAGGACTTTTGGCAAAGCCCCCGCTTCCGCTGGCTCCGCCCCCTGGTCCGGTGGGGCCTCCTTAGGCCTGAGTGGATGGAGCGCCTGGCGGAGCGCTTCCGGCCCATGAAGGTGGGGGAGGTGCGGGGGGTAAAGACGGCGGACGGGCGGGAGATCCTCTGCCACCTCATCTCCGCCCCCCTCCTGCCCCACCAGATCAAGGGGAAGCCCGAGCTGGCGGTGAAGCGGGCCATCCAGGGGGCGCGGCTCGCCAGGGAGCTTGGGGCCACGGTGGTGGGCCTCGGGGCCTTCTGGAGCGTGGTGGGGGAGAAGGGGAAAAGGGTGCAGGAGGCGGTGCCGGACATCCAGGTCACCAACGGGGGGGCCTACACCGCGGGCACGGTGAAGGCCGCCATCCCCGCCATCCTGGCCCACTTTGCCCAAGGGGGGCGGGACCTCAAGGGGACGGTGGCCGCGGTGGTGGGGGCGAATGGGGTGGTGGCCTTCGGCATCGCCCGGCAGATCGCCCCCTACGTGGGGAAGCTCATCCTGGTGGGAAGGGACTTGGAGAGGCTTCAGCGGGCGGCGGAGGCCTTGAGGAAGAACCTGGAGCGCAAGGGGGAAGCCCCGGAGATGGTGGCCACCACGGAGGTCGGGGCCATCAAGGAGGCCGACCTGGTCTTCACCGCCACCAGCGACCCGAACCCCGTGATCTTCCCCGAGCACGTGAAGCCCGGGGCCTGGATCTACGACGAGGGCGTGCCCCCCGACGTCCACCCGAGGGTTAGGGAGGTTCCCGGGGTGCGGGTCATCCCCGGGGGGGTGGTGCGCCTGCCTGGGGCGGCCCGGGCCACCTTGGACCTCCACTTCGGGGCCCCCGACCAGGTCCCCGCCTGCCTGGCGGAGACCATGATCCTGGCGGCGGAAGGGGCCTTTGAGCGGAAGAGCCTGGGGGGCGAGGTGCTCTCCGAGAACATCCAGTTCTTCGTGGAGCGGGCGGAGGCCCTGGGGTTTAGGGTGGTGGAGTAGTGTGGCTCCTCCTCGCCCCCACCCGCCTCGAGGCCCCCTTCCTTAAAGGGGAGCCCTTCCCCTTTCTGGGCCGGATGGGGCTCAAGGGGAAGGGCTTCGTCTTCCTGGAAACGGGGGTGGGGAAGGTGAACGCCGCCCTGGCCCTCGCGCACTGGGCCTCGAGGCACCCCGTGGAAAGGGCCCTCCTCTTCGGGGTGGCGGGGGCCTACCCGGAGGCCGGCCTTGGCCTGGGGGAGGCCGCCTTGGTGGCGGAGGAGGTGGAGGCCGACCTGGGTTTGGAGGAGGGCCTTGAGCCCTTGGGCTTCCCGGCCATGGCGGTGGAGGGGGAGCCCCTTTACAACCGCTTTCCCCTGGACCCTGCCCTTACGGAAGCCCTGGCCGCCCTTTTGGGCCTTCCCTTACGGGTGGGCCTCACCCAAGACCGCCCTTCGGAAAGCCTGGAAGAGGCGAAGAGGCGGGCTGCCCGCTGGAACGCCCACCTGGAGAACATGGAGGGGGCGGCCTTCGCCCGGGCCTGCCTAGCTTTAGGGGTGCCGGGGGCGGAGCTCCGGGCGGTCTCCAACCCCGCGGGGGTGCGGGACCGGGGGGCCTGGCGGCTTGGGGAGGCGGTTTCCGCCCTAAGGGAAGCGGTCTTAGCCCTCCTCTGACTGCCCCGCCGAGGCGAACGCTTGGGCGGGGGCCCCAGAAAGGGTGCCGAGGCGCCAAAAAAGCCCCCGCCCGGGGGCGGGGGTGGCTCTACTTCCGGTAGAAGGCCTCGGCCTTGTCCCAGTTGATCACGTTCCAGACCGCCTGGAGGTAGTCCGCCCGGCGGTTTTGGTACTTGAGGTAGTAGGCGTGCTCCCAGACGTCGATGCCCACGATGGGGGTGAAGCCCTCCATCACGGGGTTGTCCTGGTTGGGGGTGGAGAGGACGTGGAGCTTGCCGAAGGGGTCCTTGACGAGCCAGGCCCAGCCCGAGCCGAAGCGGGCCATGGCCGCCTGGGTGAGCTTTTCCTTCAGGGCCTGGAAGCCCCCAAACTGCTCGTCAATGGCCTTCTTGAGCTCGCCCACGGGCTCCTTGGCCCCCCCGGGGGTGAGGAGCTCCCAGAAGAGGCTGTGGTTCAGGTGGCCGCCCCCGTTGTTGCGCACCGCGGTCTGGATGTCCTGGGGGAGGGCCGCGAGGTGGCGGAGGAGGACCTCCACCTCCACCCCGTGCAGGTAGGGGTACTTTTCCAGGGCGGCGTTGAGGTTGTTCACGTAGCCCCCGTGGTGTTTCTGGTGGTGGATCTCCATGGTCTGGGCGTCGATGTGGGGCTCGAGGGCCGTGTAGGGGTAACCGAGCTCAGGCAGCTTAAACGGGTACGGCATACTGCACCTCCAAAGGAACACTATAAAGGGCCCACCCCTGCGTAGGGTGGGCCCTCTCACAAAAGCCTACTGGCCCTCGTGGGGCTTGGCCAGGCGCAGGGGCTCTACCCAGCGGTCAAACTCCTCCTCCGTGAGGTAGCCGAGCTCCAGGGCCGCCTGCTTCAGGGTCTTCTTCTCCTTGATGGCCTTCTTCACGATCTCCGCCGCCTTGTCGTAGCCGATGGCCTTGTTCAGGGCGGTGGCCAGCATGGGGTTTTTCTGGAGGTGCTCCTCTATGCGCTCCAGGTTGGGCTCAATTCCCTTGGCCAGGTGCTCGTTGAAGGACTCCATGGCGTCCGCGAGGAGCTTGATGGACTCGAGGGCGGCGTCCGCCATCACCGGCTTGTAGACGTTGAGCTGGAAGTTCCCCTGGCTCCCGGCGAAGGCCACCGCGAGGTCGTTCCCGAAGACCCGCACCACCACCATGGTAAGGGCCTCCACCTGGGTGGGGTTCACCTTCCCCGGCATGATGGAGCTTCCCGGCTCGTTGGCGGGGATGAAGATCTCCCCGATGCCCCCGTAGGGCCCCGAGGC
Source organism: Thermus oshimai DSM 12092 (assembly GCF_000373145.1). Lineage (NCBI taxonomy): Bacteria > Thermotogati > Deinococcota > Deinococci > Thermales > Thermaceae > Thermus > Thermus oshimai. Next base: position 139,445 of record NZ_KB890620.1, on the reverse strand, counting down.
CAGCCAGCGCACATCGTTCCCCATCTTCATCAGGGCCCCGGCCAGGGTTCGGAGGGCCCCCATCACCTGCACCAGCTCGTCGTGGGCGGCCAGGGCGGCGAAGCGGTTCTCCGCTACCCGGAAGGGGAGGCCGGTTTCCTCCGCCAGGTACTGGGCCACCAGCGCCCCGAAGCGGGGGTGGGCGTTGAGGCCCGTGCCCACCGCGGTGCCCCCGATGGCCAGGTTGTGGAGGCCCTTTTCCGCCTCCTTCACCATGGAGAGGGTGTTCTTGAGCTGGGCCGCCCAGCTCCCCACCTCCTGCCCCAGGGTGATGGGCACCGCGTCCATGAGGTGGGTGCGCCCGATCTTGACGATCCCATCAAAGGCCCGGGCCTTTTCCTCCAGGGTCTGGATGAGGGCCTTCGCCGCGGGGTAAAGCCTTTCCCGTAGGGCCAGGGCCACGGCCACGTACATGGCGGTGGGGAAGGTGTCGTTGGAGCTCTGGCCCCGGTTCACGTGGTCGTTGGGGTGGACGTACTTGCTCCCCAAGGGCTTTCCCAGGATCTCCGAGGCCCGGTTGGCGATGACCTCGTTGACGTTCATGTTGGTCTGGGTGCCCGAGCCCGTCTGGAAGACCACCAGGGGGAAGTGGTCGTCCAGCCTCCCCTGGGCCACCTCCTCCGCCGCCTGGACGATGGCCCGGGCGATCTCCTCGGGAAGCTCCCCAAGCTCCAGGTTGGCTCTGGCCGCGGCCTTTTTCAAAAGCCCATAGGCCCGGATGATCTCCAGGGGCATGCGGAACCGCCAGGCCCCGATCTTGAAGTGCTCCAAGGAGCGCTGGGTCTGCGCCCCCCAGTAGCGGTCCGCGGGCACCCTGACCTCCCCCATGGTGTCCTTTTCCACGCGGTATTCCATAGCCTTACCTCCGGCCTTGATTTTACCCTCGGGTAAGATGGGGGCATGAAAGACGCGTACATCGTGGCGGTGGCCCGCACGCCCATCGGCCGGTTTGGCGGAAGCCTCAAGGACCTAAGCCCCGTGGACCTGGCGGCCCACGCCATGGGGGCGGCCTTGGAGCGGGCGGGGGTGGAGGGGAAAGCGCTGGACCTCTACGTGTTCGGCCAGGTCCTAAGGGCCGGGCACGGACAGCTTCCCGTGCGCCAGGCGGCCCTAAAGGCGGGCATCCCCAAGGAGGTGGACGGCTACCAGGTGGACATGGTCTGCGCCTCGGGGATGATGGCGGTCCTCAACGGGGTGCAGTTCATCCGCACCGGGGAGGCCCACCTGGTTCTGGCGGGGGGGATGGAGTCCATGAGCCAGGCGGGCTTCTACCTCTCCCACCGCGCCCGCTGGGGGTACAAGTTCCTCCTGGGGGCTCCGGAGGGGCTCCAGGACATCCTCCTCCGGGACGGCCTTTCCGACCCCTTTAGCGGGGAGGCCATGGGGGAGCAGGCGGAAAGGCTGGCCCAGGCCTACGGCGTGACCCGGCAGGAGGTGGACGAGGCGGCCTTCCTCTCGCAGAAGCGGGCGGCGGAGGCCACGGAAGCGGGGATCCTCGCCTGGGAGATCGCCCCCCTCGAGGTCCCCGGCAAAGGGGGCCCTGTGGTGGTGGACAAGGACGAGGGCATCCGCCCCGAAACCACCCTGGAAAGCCTTTCCGCCTTGAGGCCCGCCTTCCGCAAGGACGGGATCCTCACCGCGGGGAACAGCAGCCAGATCTCCGACGGGGCCGCGGCCCTCCTTCTCGCCTCGGAGGAGGCGGTGAAGGCCCACGGCCTCAGGCCCCTGGCCCGGGTCCTCGGGGGGGCCTGGGCCGCGGGGGAGCCCTGGCGCTTCCCCGAGGCCCCCATCCCCGCGGCCAAGCGGCTTCTGGATAGGCTCGGGATGGCCGTCTCCGACTTCGGCCTCTTTGAGAACAACGAGGCCTTCGCCCTGAACAACGTCCTCTTCCACCGCCTCCTGGGGGTGCCCTACGAGCGGCTCAACGTCTTCGGGGGGGCGGTGGCCCTGGGCCACCCCATCGGGGCCAGCGGGGCCCGGATCCTCGTCACCCTCCTGAACGCCCTCAGGGTGAAGGGGGAGGCGCGGGGCCTGGCCGCCATCTGCCACGGCACCGGGGGTTCGGCCGCCTTGGCCCTGGAGCGGGTTTAAAGTACCCCACCGAAGCCCCAGCTTCGGTGGGGGGGTGCTTAAAGAAGGCCATCCAGCTCAAAGGCCTCGAGGCGGAACTCCTCCAGGGCCACCTGGAAGGCCCCGTTTTGGGCCAAAAACCGGGCGGCCTCCCTTAAGGTGGCCTCCACCCAGGCGGGGTCGTTCCCCAAGACGCTCAGGCCCACCACCTCGTACCCCCAGGCGTCCAGGCCGTAAAGCCTGGCGGCGGAAACGGGAAAGCGGGCCCTAAGCCTTTCCAGGGCCGGCTTCACCAGGGCCCGCTTCTCCTTGAGGCTCCGGGCGGGGGTTTCCAGCCGGGCGGTGTAGAGGCCGAGGTACGCCTTCACGCTTCCCATTTTGCCTTAGAGGGGCTTAGAACATGGGCCCGATGCGGAAGTGGAGGATGCCGGTGGGCTTCTCCGGGCTGAAGGCGTAGTCCAGCCTCAGGGAGGGGAGGAGGGCCCCGAAGACGTCCAGGTCCAGCTGGAAGCCAAGCCCCACCCCCCACTTGGCCCCCCCGGTGTTGTCGGCGAGGCCCAGGTCGGCGAAGAGGATGCCGTAGAGGTTCGTCCCCCCTTGGGGGGAGAGGTTGAAGTCGTACCGGTACTCCACGTTCCCCGTGGCGAAGGAAAGCCCCCCGTACTTCCGGTCCTCGTAGCCCCTTAGGAGGAAGGCCTCCCCCCCGCCCCCCGAGAGGTAGAACCGCTCCCCTTCCGGGGGGTAGCCGAGGAGGGTGCCGAGGGAGACCTTGAAGGCCAGGGCCTGCCGCCGGGCTTCGTCCAGGGGGAGGTAGGTCTTGGCCGTGGCCACCAGGGGCACGAAGAAGCTCCGCCCCCCCGTGTCCGGCAGGGAAAGGCCGAGGCCCGTGGAAAGCCCCGCCTCGTACCCCTGGGTGCGGAAGCGGGGGTTGTCCACGTCCACGTACGCCCCGCCCAAGTCCAGCCTCAGGGTCCAGCCCGGGGTGGGGAGGAGGCCTTGGGCCAGGTTCACGTCCTTATACCCCGTCCCGTCGCAGTACTTGGGGCTCGTGGTGTCCGTGACGCTGGGGTCGCAGGGGGCGTTGGGGTCGTAGACCTCGAGGGCGTAGGAGGAGCGGCGGAGGCTTAGCCCCGTGGAGAGGCGGAGGTTTTCCAGCTCCTTGGAGAAGGGGCGGCTTAGGCTTACCCCAAACCCCGTGCGCCTTTCCGTGTACTCCCAGCCGGTGTCCGTGGAGCCCTGGAGGAGCTTGTTGTTCCCGATGGGGTTGGAAAAGGCGCTTAGGGAGACGCTGGTGCGCACCTCTTTGAGGTCGGCGAAGTCCAGGTAGAGCCAGGGCACGGTGTAGCCCGCGCTCAAGGAGAAGTTGTCCCGGGCGTCGTTTTGCAGGAAGGCCAGGTCCAGGGAAATCTGGTGGGCCAGGCCGAAGAGGTTGGTTTCCTTGAAGGAGAGGCTCCCTGACCAGCCCTCCAAAGAGCTCCAACCGATGGCCGGCTGGAAAAGCCCGGTGCGGGCCTCCTTAAGCCCCAAGACCACCGTGACCTGCTCCGGGCTCTCCCCGGGGGCCAGGCCCACCCTCGGGGGCTCCGCCAAAAGCCCCGTGGCCATGAGCCGGGCCAGGGCCTGGCGCAGGGCGGGAACGCTGAAGAGGCTTCCCGGCTTGGGGAGCTCCCTGAGGATGACCTCGTCCTGGGTGCGGTGTTCGCCCGCCCACTCCAGCCGGTACCCCCCCACCTTGAGCTCCACCACCTCGAGGCGGTACACCCCTTCCCGGAAGCCGGGGCGCACGTCCGCCACCTCGAGGCCCTTTTCCCGGTAGAAGGCGGCCACCCGGCGGGCGTCCTCCTGGGCCAGGGTGGGGGTGTAGACCTCCCCCGGCTTCAGCCGGAGGAGGGCAAAGACGGTCTCTTGGGGGAAAGCCGTCACCCCCGTAAGCTCCACCCCGGCGATCCGCCCCCCTTCGGGGCCCACCTGGAGGCGGACGGCCACCCCCTCCCCTTCCGGGAGGAGGGCGAACTCCACCACCCGGGAAAGGGCCCGGGAGAGGGCCTGGACCCCTTCCAGGAGCTTCTCGTAGTTCAGGTAGTCCCCCGGCTTTAGGGGAAAGGCGCTGAGGTCCAGGCCCTCCCCTTCCAGCCGCGCCACCTTGAGCTCCCGCACGGCCACCCGCAGGGTTCCCTCCTCCAGGGTGCTCCCTGCGGGGTCAGGGCCGCTAAAGCGGTAGCCCGCCCGCTCGTAGCGCTCGGCCATGGCCCTTAGCGCCTCCTGGTAGCGGGCGAAGTCAAAGGGGCCCTTGAGGGGTTCCAGGAGCCGGAGGAGCTCCCCTTCGGGCAGGAGGGAGACCCCTTCCAGGCGCACCGCCTTCACCTCCGGGCCCTCCTCCACCCGGAAGGCCAGGCTCACCCCGTCCGCCTCCTCCTTGGCCTCCAGGGCCACCTTGGGGGTGAAGGGGAAGCCCGCCTGGCGGTAGGCCTGGGCCAGGCCTTTGGCGGCCTCCTCCGCCCTTAGGGGGTTGTAGGTGGCCCCGGGGCCCAGGGCGAAGTTCTCCTCCAGGAAGCGGAGGAGGCCCGCCTCGGGGAAGGCCTTGGCCTCCACCCGCACCGCCTTTAGGGGGGGGTTGGGGACGAGGCGCACCCGCAGGACCCGCCCTTCCAGCCGGACCTCCACCGCTTTGAAGTAGCCCGTGGCCAGGATGGCCCTCCGGGCCGCCTCCAGATCCCCGGGCTCGTCCCCCACCCCAAAGGGGAGGGCGGCCCGGGCCAGGGCCTGGAGCACGGGGTCGGCCCCCTCCACCGCCACCTCCTCCAAGGGGGCGGCCAGGGCCAGAAGGCCGAAGAGGGCTAAGGTCAGAAAACGCTTCATGGCGGAAAGCATACCGGAAAGGGGTGAAGGGGCGGTGAGAGTAAAATGGGCGGGTATGGGCGTGTACGAGAAGATCCAGGAGGCGGTGGCCTCCATCCGCAAGCGGACGGACTTCGCCCCCGAGGTGGGGATCGTGCTGGGCTCGGGGCTTGGCCCCTTGGCGGAGGAGGTGGAGAAGGTGGCGGAGATCCCCTACGCCGAGATCCCCCACTTCCCCCTCTCCACCGCCCCCGGGCACGCGGGCCGGCTCATCCTGGGGCGCCTCGAGGGCAAACCCGTTCTCGTCTACAAGGGCCGGGTCCACTACTACGAGGGCTACAGCGCCGAGGAGGTGGCCTTCCCCGTGCGGGTGGGCTACTTCCTGGGGGCCAAGACCTTTCTCCTCACCTCCGCCGCTGGGGGGCTCAACCCCCGCTTCCGCGCAGGGGGCATCATGCTCCACCTGGACTACATCAACTTCGCCGGGGCGAACCCCCTAAGGGGCCCAAACGACGAGCGGCTAGGCCCCCGCTTCCCCGTGATGTTTGAGGCCTATGACCCCGAGCTTATAGAGCTTGCCCGCCGCGTGGCCCGCGCCCAGGACCTCCACCTCTTTGAGGGGGTGTACGCCTGGTTCATGGGGCCTGCCTTCGCCAGCCGGGCGGAGCTTAAGCTTTTAAGGGAGCTTGGGGCGGACGCCATCGGCATGTCCACCGTGCCCGAGGTCATCGCCTTGAGGCACCTTGGGGCCAGGGTCTTAGGCCTTTCCACCATCACCGACATGGCGGTGCCCGAGCGGGAGCACCACGCCACGGAGGAGGAGGTCCTGCGGGTGGCGGAGGCCACGGGGCCGGTATTCCGCCGCTTGGTGCGGGGGATCCTCGCCGCGCTCTGATGGGCCTTCCCGAAGTCCTGGAACGCATAGAAAGGGCCTGCCGCCGCGCCGGGCGGGACCCTAGGGGGGTCCGGCTGGTGGCGGTGACCAAGGGGCGGAGCCCGGAGGAGATCGCCGAGAAGGTCCTCCGCCACGGGGCCTTCCCCTTGGGGGAAAGCCGGGTGCAGGAGGCCCTGAAGAAGATGGAGGTCCTCCAGGCGGAGTGGCACCTCATCGGCCCCCTTCAGCGCAACAAGGCCAAGTTCGCCCCCCGCTTCGCCCTCCTCCACTCCCTGGACTCCCTGCGCCTGGCGGAGGCCCTGGAGGGGGTGGGGGCCAAGGCGGGGGTGCGGCTTCGGGTGCTCGTAGAGGTGAACCTGGGCCGGGAGCCCCAGAAGCATGGCTTTTTGGAAGAGGAGCTCCCCGAGGCCCTGGCGCGCCTTAAGGAGATGCCCCACCTGGAGGTTCTTGGCCTCATGACCGTGCCCCCCATAGGCCCCGAGGGCCTGGTGCGCCCCCTTTTCAGGAGGCTTTCGGAGCTTGCCGACCGCTACGGCCTTCCCGAGCGCTCCATGGGCATGTCCGAGGACTTTGAGTGGGCGGTGGAGGAGGGGGCCACCTACGTGCGGGTGGGGCGGGCCCTTTTTGTAGACTGAAGGGGCATGGACCTAACCCCTTTGGACGTCCGCTACCAGGAGTTCCCCACCGCCTTCCGGGGCTACGATAAGGCCGCGGTGCGGGCCTACCTGGGCCAGGTGGCCGAGGTCTTGGAGGGCCTCGTCCGGGAGGGCGAAGCCCTTAAGGAGAGGATCCGCGCCCTGGAAGAGGAGAACGCCCGCCTTAAGGAGGCCGAAGCGGACCTGAAGCGGGCGGTGGTGGCCGCGGAGAAGATCGCCCGGGAGCTCAAGGCCCAGGCGGAAAAGGAGGCCGAGCTCATCCGCAAGGAGGCGGAAGCGGCCAAGGAGCAGGTCCTAAGGGAGGCGGCGGAGGAGCTCAAGCGCCTTCGGGGGGAGATCGAGCGGGCGCGGCAGGAAAAGGCCCTTTTCCTAAGCCAGTTTAAAGCGCTCTTGCAAGGGTACCTGGAATCCCTGGAAAGGCTATAGACCTGGGAAGGGGTTTCAGGCCCAGGTAGAGCCAGAGGCGGTAGAGGGCCTCCCGCGCCCAGTAGCCCAGGGGGTAGCGCCCAGGCACGGGGTGCCCCTGGGCCTTTAGGCCTAGAAGCCGGGCCAGGAAGAGGGCCCTTGGCAGGTGGGGGGCGTCGGTGACCAAAAGGAGCCGCCCCCGCACCCTGCCTTTCAGGAAGAGGAGGTTCTCGAAGGTGTTCTGGCTTTTCCCCTCGCAGAGAAGGGCCTCTTCGGGCACGCCCCGCGCCCGGAGGTAGCGGCAGCCCACCTCCCCCTCGCTCAGCCGGTCCCCCGGGGCCTTGCCCCCGGTCACGGCGATGCGGGGGGCCACCCCCTTCCGGTAAAGCTCCAAGGCGGTGAGGAGCCGACGTTCCAGGGCGGGGGAGGGCCTACCCCCGTACTGGGCGGCCCCCAGGACCACGATCCAGTCGTACTGGGCCAGGGCCAGGGCCAGGAGAAGGAGCACCCACACGCCCCCCAATCTACGCCCTCCTTGGGGTTTTCTGGTATACTGAGGGGGCCAAGTGGAGAAGATCTTCGGCAAGACCCAAGGGCTCAAGAAGAGCGAGCTTAAGAAGCTTTCCAACCTGTACCGCAGGCGCGTGCCCAAGGAGCGGCTCCTCACCCCGGAGCTGGCCCACACCCTGGCCGCCCTTTCCGCGGAGATGGGCCGGCCCGTGGCCCTCCTCCTGGACCGGGAGGGGCGGGTGGTGCGGGTGGGGGTGGGGGACGCCAAGGACCTCCCCCTGCCCGAGGGGGCTAGGACAGAGCGGCGGCTTTCCGGCTACCGCCTCCTCCACACCCACCTGGCCCCGGGGGGGTTCTCCCGGCCGGACCTCTCCGTCCTCTTCCTGAACCGGCTGGACAGCCTGGCGGCCCTCGAGGTGGAGGGGGGCCAGCCCGGCCTCCTCCACGTGGCCTTCCTCTCCCCCCCCAAGGCGGAGGAGGAGGACTGGCGCATCCTCCCGCCCAGGCCCTTCCACCAGTACCTGGACTTTGACCTCTGGGCGGAGGTGAACGCCCTGGAGGAGGAGCTTGCCCGCCAGGCCCGGGTGCTGGAGATCCAGGACGGGGGGCGGGAGCGGGCCATCCTGGTGGGGGTGGACCGGGGGGAGGGGCCGGAGGCGGAGGCCGCGCTAGAGGAGCTCGCCGAGCTCACCCGCACCGCAGGGGGGGTGGTGGTGCGGAAAGTCCTGGTCTACCGCCTCGAGCTGGACCCCCGCTACCTGGTGGGCCTGGGGAAGCTGGAGGAGCTGAAAAGCCTGGCCTACCACGAGAACGCCTCCACCCTCATCTTCAGCCTGGACCTCACCCCCACCCAGGCCCGGGAGATAGAGGGGGCCACGGGCCTTAAAGTCCTGGACCGGACCCAGCTCATCCTGGACATCTTCGCCCTCCACGCCAAGACCCCCGAGGCCAAGGACCAGGTGGAGCTGGCCCAGCTCAAGTACCTCCTCCCTAGGCTCGTGGGCAAGGGGAAGGAGCTTTCCCGCCTGGGGGGTGGGATCGGCACCCGGGGCCCCGGGGAGACCAAGCTGGAGGTGGACCGCAGGCGGCTTCAGGAACGGATCGTCCACCTCACCCACCGCCTGAAGGGCTACGCCGAGCGGCGGGAGGAGGCGAGAAGGCAACGGCGCCGCCGGGGGGTTCCCCTCATCGCCGTGGTGGGCTACACCAACGCGGGCAAGACCACCCTCCTTTCCGCCCTGGCCCGGGGCGGGGAGCCGGGGGAGGACAAGCTCTTCGCCACCCTGAGGCCCCTCACCCGCCGGGGCTTCCTGCCCGGGGTGGGGGAGGTGCTCTTCACGGACACCGTGGGCTTCATCCGCAGGATGCCGGAAACCCTCCTGGAGGCCTTCCGGGCCACCCTGGAGGAGGTGCGGGAGGCCGATCTTCTCCTCCACGTGCTGGACGCCTCCGAGGATGGGGCTTTGGGGCGGTATGGGGTGGTGGAGGAGCTTCTTCGGGAGCTTTCCGTGGAGGCCCCCCGGGTCCTGGCCCTGAACAAGGCGGACCGGGCGGCCCCTTACGACCTCTACTACCTCCAGGAGCGGCTGGGGGGGGTGGCGGTCTCCGCCCTGAAGGGCACGGGCCTTCCCGCCCTAAGGGAGGCCCTGGCCGAGGCCCTCCTCCGGGCGGGGGTGCGGCCCCAGGCCTGGGCTCAGTACACGTAGAACCCCTTCAGGCCCGTCTCCTCCGACCACTGCACCTCCACCTCCTCCACCCGGGCCAGCCTTGGGCCCTGTTTCAGGTGGTGGAGGAGGGCTTCCAGGTCCTCCTTGGGGCCTTCCGCCACCACCTCCACCCGCCCATCCGGAAGGTTTTCCGCGTAGCCGGAAAGCCCGAGCTCCAGGGCCTTCCTTTGCACGAAGGCCCGGTACCCCACCCCCTGCACCCTTCCCCTGACCAAGGCCACCAGGCGCGGCATGGGGGCATTTTAAACCCCCCTCCATGACCTTTTCACACTGGGGGTCTATCCTACGGGAGGAGTGCGGCGCCTCCTCTTCCTCCTTCCCCTCCTCTTTCTCCTGGCCCTCCCTGCCTGGCCCCCCCTTTTGCAGGGGGTGGTGCGCTGGGGCCTGGAGGGAGCAGGGTTTTCCGGGAAGGTGGAGGGGGTTCGGGGCTACCTCCTCCTGGGCCTCCGGCTCCGGGGGGTGGACCTTAGGGGGGAGGGCCTGAGCCTGAAGGCCGAGGAGGTGGAGGTGGCCTATGACCTTTTGGGCCTGCTCCGCCGGGAACTCCCCTTAAGGGTTAGGGTGCGGAAGGGGCTCATCCGGCCCACCTGGGAGGCCCTGATTCCGGAAAAGCCGGGCCCCCCGCCCCCCATAAGGACCCTCTTCCGGAGCCTGGTCCTGGAGGAGGTGGCGGTGGAGCTCCCAAAAGGGGAAAGGCTCTTCCTCCCCCCCTTGCGCCTCACCCTGGAGGGGCAAAACCCCTACCGCTTCCTGGCCCGCCTGCCCGGCGGGACCCTGGAGGGGGAGGCCCGGCCTCTTGCGGAAGACCTTTCCGCTTGGCGGGTGGCCTTCAGGGGCGGGGTGGGGGCCCTTTCCTTCTTCTACCCGGGGCTCTTGGGCGGGGCCCTTTCCGGGGAGGTGGAGGTGGGGCCCAAGGGGGTCCTGGGCCGGGCGCGGGTGGAGGGGGGCGCGGTGGAGCTGGTGGGCTTCCGCCTCAGCGGGGTGGGGGGGGAGGTGCGCCTTCTTGGGGGGCGGGCGGAGGCGGAGCTTAGGGGGGAAGGCCTCGAGGGGCCCCTGACCGCCTGGGCGGAGGTGGACTGGGGCCGGGCCTTCTACCGCTTCCGCCTAGAGGGCCGCCCCAGGCTCCAGGCCCTGGCCCGCCACTACGGGCTGGAGCTTCCCTTGGAGGGGGAGGGGCTTCTCCGCCTCGAGGGCTCGGGCTGGGAGAGGCTCGCCCTGGAAGGGGCCTTTGAGGGGGAGGGGCGGCTTCTGGGGGAGCCTTTCCGCCACCGGGGAAGGCTCGGGTTTGACGGGGTCTTCTCCTTGGAGGCCCTGGCGGAGGGCCGCCTCTTTGACCGGACCTACGCCCTGGACTTCGCCCTGAGGGGCCAGGCCTACCGGGCCCACCTCCGGGACAGCCTGGGAAGCGCCCTCCGCCTGGAGGGGGAGGGGGTCCAGGCCCGAGGGGAAGGGGCGGTGGCCTGGCCCAGGCCCCTGGAGGGCCTGGCCCGGGTGCGCTTTTTGAGCGAGGGGAGCCGCTTCCGGGTGGGGGTGGAAAGCCCCGGGGTGCGGCTTCCCCTTTTCCAGCCCTTAGACCTTTCCGGAAGCCTGGAGGGGGAAGGGGGAAGGGTGAGGGGGCGGCTTGGGCCTTTGGCCTTCTTTGGCCCTTGGTCCGACCTCGCCCTAAGCCTGAAGGCCACGCCCCTCCTCCTGGGGGCGCTTGAGGGGGAGGGGCGGCTCCGCTTGGGGCGGCTTCGGGCGGACCTCCGCTACGACTCCCCTTACGCCCGCCTTCCCCTCTTTGTGGTCCAGGAGGATGGGGGCTTCCGCTTCCTAAGCCCCTACGGGGAGGGGCGCTACCGGAAGGGGGTTTTGGACCTCGCCCTGAGGGACCTCCCCCTTTCCCTCCTGGACACCTTCCGCCTTTCGGGGCGGGCCCGGTATGGGGGGGAAGGGCTTTCGGGGCGCCTCTCCTTAAAAGGGCGCTACCTCGAGGCCGAGGCCCATCTCCGGGGCCTGGGGGCGGAGCTTAGGGGGGCGGCCCTCACCCCCTTGGGCCGGGTGCCCCTGGAGGGGGTCTACGACCCGGAAAGGGGCCTGGACCTCCGGGCCGGGGGGCTCGGGGTGCGCTACCGGGAGGGCCTACGGGTGGTGGGGAAGGGGGGCCTGGGCCCCCTCCTCTTGGAGGCCGACCTGGCCTACCGGGAGGGGTTTTCCGGCTGGGCCCGCTTCCGGGCCTACGGGGTGGAAGGGAGGCTCCTGGGGGAGGGGCCTAGGCTTTCCCTTTCCACCTGGGGGTGGGTGGAGGCGGAAGGGGAGGTCTACCCTAGCCTTCGGCTTTCCGGGCGCCTGATCCCCCCGGCGGTGGAGGGCCTCGCCCTGCCGCCCCTCCCCCTCCAGTTGGACCGGGAGGGCTTAAGGGTGGAGGGGGTGGGGGAGGTGGCCTTCCGGGGGGGGTTCCCCTTCCGGCTCCGCCTCCCCTTCGCCTACCGGGGGCAGGAAGGGGTGCTGGAGGCGGAGGGGGACCTCCAGGGGGGGAGGGCTGCCCTCAAGACCCCGTACGGGGCCCTTTCCGCCCAGGGGCCCTGGCGGGGGCTTCGCCTCCAGGGCGAGGCCCGGCTTCCCGCCCTGGGGGCGGGGGCCCTCCGGGGCGAGGCGGACCTCTTGGCCCTCCGCTACCGGGGGGAGGCCCGGTTCTCCGCCCTGGCCCTGGCCTTCTCGGGGGAGGGCCTTCGGGTGCGCTTCCAGGGGGCGGGGCCGGGGCTTCGCCTTTCCGGGGGGTACGAGGGGGCCCTTCGCCTGGACCTGAGGGCCGAGGGCCTGGACCTAAGCCCTTTTGGCCTTTTCGGGAAGGTCTCGGGGGCCTGGGGGGAGGGGGGTGGAAGGCTCCTTTGGGAGACCCCCTACGGGCGCCTCGAGGCCTTAGGGCACGAACTTCTAAAGGCCCGCCTCCGCTTCCAGGGGCCTTATGGGGAAGGGGAGGGGGAGGCTTCCCCGGAAGGCCTCTCCGCCCGTCTGGAAGGGGGCTACCGCCAAGGGGGGGTGGCCCTCCGCCTGGAGGCTTCGGGCGGGGGGCCTTGGACCGCCTTGGCCTTCGCCCTGAAGGGCCGGGCGGAAGCGCCCTACCTGGAGCCCGTGGACCTGGAGGGGAGGGCCCGGCTCGAGGGGGGCCGCTTCCGCTACGCCCTGGAGGGTCCCATCCGGCTGGAGGGGGAGGGGCTTGGCTACCGGGGGGCCTTCCGCCTCCCCTTCCGCCTCCTGGAGCGCGGCGGGGCGCTGGAAGGGGCCTTCCGGGGGGAGGGCCTTAAGGTTTCGGGCGAGGGGGAGGGGGTCTGGGCCGGGCTTCCCTTCCGCTTCCGGGGAGGGTACGGGGAAGGGACCTTCCTGGAGGTGGCCTACGAGGGCTCCCATCTGCGCCTTTTGGGGGAGGAGGTGGCCTTCCGCCTGGACCTCGGGCCTTTGGGGAAGGCCCTGGGCCTCCCCTTGGGGGGGCGGGCGGAAGGGGCGCTGGACCTGAGGGGCGGGGGGGAGGCCCAGGGGGAGGTGGCCTACGGCGGGGAGGCCTTCCGCTTCCGCTATGGGGAGGGGACGCTCCGGCTCCTCTGGCGGGAGGTGGGCCTGGCCTGGACCCCGGGAACGGGGGCGCTACAGGGCCTGGGGGCGCTTTCCGGAACGGGCCGGCTGGACCTTGGGGGAAGGCGCCTGGAGGGGGCTTTCCGCTACCAGGATTGGGAGCTTCAGGTGGAAGGCCCCTGGAGCGCCCTGGGGCTCGAGGCCCGCCACGCGGGGGAGGGGCTTGGGGAAACCCGCCTTTCGGCACGCCTGGACCTCCTGGCCCAGAAGGGGGAAGGCCGGCTCCGCCACCGCTCTTCCTATGCGGAAGGGGCGCTGGACCTCCTCTGGTCGGGGACGGGGTACCGGGGGCAGGGCTTCCTCCGGAGCCTGGCCTATCTGGAGCAGGAGGGGCCGGTGGAGCTCCTGGGGGAGGGGGCCAGGGTGCGGGCGACCTGGCATGCGCCCTTAGCCCTGGAGGCCCGCTACGAGGAGGGGCTGCACCTTCACTTGAAAGGGCAGGGGGCGGTGGAGGGGGTGGCCCTCCAAGCGGACCTGGCCTACGGTCCCGGGGGCTACCGGGGGGGGTTTCGGGCGGAGGGGCTTGGGCTTCGCCTGGAGGGCGTGGGGGAGGGTCACTTGCGCCTCAGGCTTTCCGGGCGGGTGGGGCCGGGGGCGGTCCGGGGGGAGGGCCTCCTCCAGGGCCTTTCCCTTTCCGGACGGGTGGGGCTGGACCTTCCCCTTCTGAAAGGGGCCCTAAAGGGGGAGGTGGCGCTTTTGGGCACCCTCCCCGACCTCCGGGCGGAGGGGCGGGGGGCCTTGGAAGGGGAGGGCCTGAGGCTTCCCTTCCGCCTCGCCTACCGGCAGGGAGGAGGGGCTTACGGGGTGGAGGCCCTAAGCCTGGAGGCCCGGGGAGAGGGGCTGGACCTGGCCCTGGAGGGAGGGCGCCTAAAGGCCCAAGGGGGTTTGGACCTCACCCCCTTGGGCCTGCCCCTCTTCGTGGGGCTTTCCGGGGAAGGGCCTTGGACAGGGCCCCTTTCCCTCACCCTCCGTCCGGGGGCGGGGCTGGGTTTAGAAGGGGAGGCCTCGGGGCGGCTTTGGCTTTCCCCCTTGCGGGCGGAGGTTAGGGGAACCCTCCTCGGGGAGGCCCTGGAGGCGGGGTATGGGGAGGGGGGCTTATGGGCGCGCTTCCTGGGGCCTAGGGTAAGGGGGGAGGCTTTTTACCGGGAGGGGCTTTCTGGGCGGCTCCAAGTGCGCTACCCGGTGCCTGAGGGTGCGGTTTTGGCGGAGGCGGACCTAGGCTCGGGGCGCATCCTGCTGAGGGGCGAGGGGGCTTTGGAGGGGGGTGGGGAGGGGGTCTTCTGCCTGCCCCGGCCCCTGGGGCCTTGCGCGGGGGTGGAAGGGGGGGCGCGACTGGACCTGGCCTACCGGGGGGTGGGGTTCCGGGGCGCGTACCGCTACCAGGGGGGGGTGGCCGGGGAGGGGGTGCTTTCCACCCCCTACGGGGCGGTGCGGGCGGTGGGGCGGGGGCTGGGGCTGGACCTTTTGGGGGTGGACCTTCCCCTTACCGGGCGGCTGGACCTTTCCCCTTTGGCCCTGCGTTACCGGTACGAGGGGCCCTTGCCCTGGGGCCTTGGGGTTTTGGAGGCGGAGGGGGCCTATCCGGGGGTGTGGCTTAAGGGGGTCTACCGGTACGGGGAGGTGGCCTTGGCCCTCACGGGCCTTCCCGGCTTCCGCCTGAGGGTGGAGGGGGATGGGGTTTCGGGGGAGGTGGGACCCGGCGGGGTGGGCCTCCGCCTCCAGGGGTTTGCCTACGGCCCCTTGCGCCTCACGGGGGGGGTGGAGGGTTCTTTTGCCCACCTAAAGGGCCGCCTCCTTCTGGAGGCCTTTGGGCGGCGGGCGGAGGCGGAGGGGGCTTGGAGGGAGGGGGCTTTGGAGGCCCGCCTTTCGGGGGATTTAGAGGGGGAGGTGGCCTACCGGGGGGCCTGGGAGGGGGAGGTGGCCTTCCCCTACGGGCGGGCGCGGCTTTCCGGGCGGGGGGTGCCTCTCCTGGAGGGGGAGGCCTTGGGCCAGGCCTTCCGCCTGGCCTGGCCCCTCTTGGAGGTGGGGGGGGTGGGGGTGGACCTGGCCCGGCGGGAGGCCCGGGGGTCGGGGGAGGTGCGCGTCCTTTCCCTCCCCCCCATCCGGGTGGAGGGCGAGGGCGGAAGGGTGGCCCTGGCCCTTACCCTGCCCCCAAACCCTTTGGCGGAAGGGGAGGTGCGGGGGGTCTTGGACCTGGAGGCTCTGGCCCTCACCCTCTCCGCCACCTTTGGGGAGGGGGCCCTGCGCTACCAGGGGGGGGAGGTGTCCGGGGCGCTGGCCCTGCCCCTTTCCGGGCTCAGTTTGCGCCTGGAGGGGAAGGGGAAGGAGGTTTTCCTGGAGGGGGCCCACCCGGCCCATCCCTGGTGGGCGGCGGGGGAGGGGGCTTTGGAGGGGCGGGTGGACCTGGCCGGAGGCTACCGGGTCCACTACCGGGCGGGCCCGCAGGCCGTGGAGCTATCGGGGCGCTTTTTGGAGGTGGAGCTTAAGGCGGAGGGCCCCTATCTGCGGGGCCATCTCCGCTACCCCGGGGAGGGTGGGGGGGTCCTGAAGGTGGACCTGCCCTTGGCCCCCTTGGGGGCCCGGTTCCTGGGGGAGGTGCGGGATGGCCCGGGCTTCCCCGTGGAGGGGGTCCTCTCGGGGGAGGTGGGCCGGCTCCAGGGGCAGGGCACCCTTCTTCCCCTGGAGGGGCGCCTTCGCCTGGAAGACGCCGCCTTGGAGGACTTCTTGGGCCGATACGCCCCCTACCTGAAGGGCCGGGCCTCGGGGGAGGTGGCCTTTAAGGGGGGTAGGGGAGAGGCCCGCTTGGAGGGGCAGGTGGGGGTGGCGGGGGAGACCCTGCCCTTTAGCCTGCAGGGCGGCTTTGGCCCCAGGGTGGAGGTTTTGGGGGTCCTGGGGCGCACCCCCCTGGCCCTGGCCTGGGAGCGGGGGGTTCTGGACCTCCGGGCCGACCCCCGGGGCTTCCCCCTCCACCTCCTCCTCGCCGCGGTGGCGGGCCCCCTGGAGGGCCAGGCCTACTGGACGGGCGCGCTCCGCCTCCGCCTGCCCCTTGGGGACCCCTGGGCGGGGGAGGGGGTGCTGGTGGGGGAGAGCCTGGTCTTCCGGGGCGGGGGGGATGAGCTTAGGGGGCAGGCCGCCTTCCGCTACGGGGGAAGGCGGCTTACCGTGGACCACCTCCGCCTCTCGGGCCGGGGGAGCTGGGAGGGGGCGGGCTACTGGAGCCCGGAGGGGAGCGACCTCCGCCTCACCCTTAAGGACACCGTCTACACCCCCGTTCTCCAGGTGGTGCCCTTCTTAAAGCCCTACCGGCCCCAGGCCTCGGGCACCCTGGAGCTTCGCCTTACCGGGGAGGGGTTCCGGGTGGACCTGGAGGACTTCGCCTTCCGCTTAGGCCCCCTGGAGGGGCGCGTGCCCAAGGGCCTCCTTGCCCTAAACGGGGGGGCTAGGGCGGAGGGGGAGCTCCTCCTCTCCAAGCCCTTCCCGGGGCGGGCCCGGCTGGGCCTCCAGGGCACCTTAGAGGACTTCCGGGTCCTGGCCCGGGGGGAGGTCTCCCTGCCCGGCCTTAAGGAAGCCACCCCTGCGGAGCTCGCCCTCCGCTACCCCGGCTACGGGGTGGGGATCGCCCTAGGGGAGGCCCAGGCCTCGGGCACCCTCTTTCCCTTGCGGCTTGCGGGCTACGGCAAGCTTCCCCTCTACTACCCCCGTTACTACCTGCAAGAGGGCCTGCTGGACGTGAAGAGCTTCTTCCTTTACGAGGAGAAGGGCACCTACCACCTTACGGGGAACGCGGAGGTCTTGAGGGCCCGCCTGGCCATCCCCGAGGCGGGCCAGCGGGCCTTGGTGCAGGAGGGGGTGCCCACCGGGGAGGCCCCAGGGGCGCCCCTCCCCCTCCGCTTTGAGGGGGTGCGGATCTACGCGGAGCGGGGGATCTTGGTCCAGGAGAGCCTAGCCCAGGGGGAGCTTAAGGGGGAGGTGTACCTGGAGGGCCCCTACGCCGACCCCTATTTGGTGGGGGAGGTCCGGCCCCTTTGGGGGGCCTTCCGCCTGTGGGACGCCCAGTTTGCCTTGGAGCCCGAAAGCGCCCTCCGCTTCCGCCCGGACCGGGGTCTCCTCCCCGAGTTCGCCCTAAAGGCCTCGGCCCAGGTGCGGGGCTACGCCGTGGCCCTCGAGGCCCAAGGGGAGTTCCTCCGGGAAAACGGCCGGGTGAAGGTGCGCCTCGAGCCCCGCTTCACCTCCGAGCCCCCCCTTTCCGAGCCGGAGATCTACGCCCTCCTCGCCCTCGGCACCCCCGACGTGACCCGCCTGGCGGAGACCTTCCCCCAGGTGGCCCTGGGGGCGGTGTTGGAAAACCTCCTGGTGGGCCAGCTGGAGCGGGAGCTGGCCCGCGCCCTGGGGCTGGACCGGCTCCGGGTGGAACTGCCCGCCCTCCAGGGGGGGGCTTTGGAGGACACCCGCTTCTCCATCGGCAAATACTTAAGCCCCGAGCTCTTCCTGGGCTACACCCTGGACCTGCAGGGGGCGCAGACCTTCTCCGTGGGCTACCGCCGGGACGGGCTCACCGTGAGCCTGGGCTCTACCTTCCTCTTCGGGGACGGGCGATTGAGCCGCCTGGACTTGGAGCTGGGCTACGACCTCGCCCCGGACCTGGCCCTCTCCCTCGGCCTCGAGGCCTCCGACACCGTGCGCTTCAGCGTGGGGGCCCTTTACCGGTGGTAGGATGCCCCCGGTATGCGCGCGCTCGCCAAACTGGAAGGAAGCCCTGGCCTAACCCTGGTGGAACGCCCCGTGCCCGAGCCCGGCCCCGGGGAGATCCTGGTGCGGGTGGAGGCGGCCAGCATCTGCGGCACCGATCTCCACATCTGGCGCTGGGACGCCTGGGCCCAGGGGCGGATCCGCCCGCCTTTGGTCCTGGGGCACGAGTTCAGCGGGGTGGTGGAGGCGGTGGGCCCGGGGGTGAAAAGGCCCAAGGTGGGGGACCGGGTGAGCCTGGAAAGCCACGTGGTCTGCCATACCTGCCCCGCCTGCCGGGTGGGCCACTACCACGTCTGCCTGAACACGGAGATCCTGGGGGTGGACCGGGACGGGGGCTTCGCCGAGTACGCCCTCGTCCCGGCGGAAAACGCCTGGGTCCACCCGGAGGGCTTCCCCTTTGAGGTGGCGGCCATCCTGGAGCCTTTTGGCAACGCGGTCCACACGGTCTACGCGGGAAGCGGGGTTTCGGGGAAGAGCGTCCTCATTACGGGAGCGGGGCCCATCGGCCTCATGGCGGCCATGGTGGCCCGGGCCAGCGGGGCCGGCCCCATCCTGGTCTCCGACCCCAACCCCTACCGCTTGGGCTTCGCCCGCCCCTACGCGGACCGCTTGGTGAACCCTCTGGAGGAAGACCTCCTGGAGGTGGTGCGGCAGGTTACGGGAAGCGGGGTGGAGGTCCTCCTGGAGTTTTCCGGGAACGAGGCGGCCATCCACCAGGGCCTGAAGGCCCTCATCCCCGGGGGGGAGGCCAGGATCCTCGGCATCCCCTCAGACCCCATCCGCTTTGACCTGGCGGGGGAGCTCGTCATGCGGGGGATCACCGCCTACGGCATCGCCGGCCGCAGGCTCTGGCAGACCTGGATGCAGGGCACCGCCCTGGTCTACTCCGGCCGGGTGGACCTCACCCCCCTCATCACCCACCGCCTGCCCCTAAGCCGCTACCAGGAGGCCTTCGCCCTCTTGGAAAAGGGGCAGGGGGTGAAGGTCATCCTGGACCCCAAGGCCTAGGGTATCCTTAGGGCATGCTCTCAAGGAGGCGGGTGCTCGCCCTCTTGGCGGCCCTGCCCCTGGCCCGGGCCCAGGGGCGGGTGGAGGAGGTGGTGGGGGGCCTCGAGGCGCCCTGGGCCTTGGCCTTCCTCCCGGACGGGGGCTTCCTGGTCTCCGAGCGGCCGGGGCGGATCCGGCTTTTCCGAGGGGGAAGGCTTACCCCCTACGCGGAGCTTCCCGTCTACGCCCGGGGGGAGTCGGGCCTTTTAGGCCTCGCCCTCCACCCCCGCTTTCCCGAGGCCCCCTACGTCTACGCCTACCGCACCGTGGAGGAGGGGGGCCTGAGGAACCAGGTGGTGCGCCTGCGCCACGAGGGGAGCCGGGGGGTTCTGGAGCGGGTCATCCTGGACGGGATCCCCGCCCGCCCCCACGGCCTCCACTCGGGGGGGCGCATCGCCTTCGGCCCCGACGGGATGCTCTACGTGACCACGGGGGAGGTCTACGAGCGGGCCCTGGCCCAGGACCTCGCCTCTTTAGGGGGCAAGATCCTCCGCCTCACCCCCGAGGGGGCCCCCGCCCCGGGGAACCCCTTCCTGGGCCAGAGGGGGGCGCGGCCCGAGATCTATTCCTACGGCCACCGCAACCCCCAGGGCCTGGCCTGGCACCCCGAGACGGGGGAGCTCTTTGCCTCGGAGCACGGGCCCAGCGGGGAGCAGGGCTTTGGCCACGACGAGGTGAACCTGATCCTTCCCGGGGAAAACTACGGCTGGCCCCAGGTGGTGGGGCGGGGAGGAGACCCCCGCTTCCAGGACCCCCTTTACTTCTGGCCCGAGGGCTTCCCCCCGGGGAACCTGGCCTTTTGGAGGGGGGCCCTTTACGTGGCGGGCCTCCGGGGCGAGGCCCTTTTGCGCCTGGTGCTGGAAGGGGGCAAGGGAAGGTGGCGGGTGGCGCGGGTGGAGCGGGTCCTGGAGGGCTTTGGCCGCCTGCGGGAGGTCCGGGTGGGGCCCGAGGGGGCCCTTTACGTGACCACCTCCAACCGGGACGGCCGGGGCCGGGTGCGCCCGGGGGACGACCGGATCCTTAGGCTCCTATGATGGTGGACGCCCACCTAGACCTGGCCTATAACGCGTTGGACCTGGGGCGGGACCTCACCCTCCCCCTTTCCCAGCTCCGGCAGAGGAAGGGAGAGGGGGAGGAAACCCCCATGGTGACCCTCCCCGCCTTGAAGGAAGCGGGGGTGGGCTTGGCCTTCGCCACGGTGTTCGTGGACCCCAAGGCCCACGCGGGCCGGCTTTGGGAGGAGGCCCGGCGCCAAGTGGCCCTGTACCGGGCCTGGGAGGAAAGGGGCCTGGTGCGCCTCCTCCGGGACGGGGAGGACCTGAAGTGCCACCTCGAGGCCTACCCCAGGGACGGGGTTCTGGGCCTGGTCCTCCTCCTGGA
Organism: Thermus oshimai DSM 12092; assembly: GCF_000373145.1. NCBI lineage: Bacteria > Thermotogati > Deinococcota > Deinococci > Thermales > Thermaceae > Thermus > Thermus oshimai. Next base: position 119,517 of record NZ_KB890620.1, on the reverse strand, counting down.
AGGGGCCCACCCCCTCCCGGAGCCGGAGGCCCTGGAGGACCTTTACCGGGAAGGGGTGCGCCTTCTCGGCCCCGCCTGGGCCACGGGGAGCCCCTACGCCGGGGGAAACGCCCACCCTGGCCCCCTCACCCCCATGGGGGAGGCCCTCCTCCTCAAGATGGAGGAGCTCGGGGTGGCCCTGGACCTATCCCACCTTGCGGACGAGGCCTTCTTCCAGGCCTTGGAGCGGTACGAGGGGCCGGTGCTGGTGAGCCACGCCAACCCCCGCGCCCTCGCTCCCACGCCGAGAAACCTCTCCGACGGGATGCTCCTTGCCCTTAGGGCGCGGGGCGGGGTGCTGGGCCTCGTCCCTTTCAACGCCTTCCTGGATGCGGGTTGGAAAAGGGGGATGCCCCGCCTGCCTCTAGCCCGCTTTCTGGAGCACAAGGCCTACGCGGAGGGCCTCCTGGGGCGGGAGGGGGTGGGCTTGGGCTCGGACTGGGACGGGGGGTTCGGCCTGGAGAGCGTGCCCTTGGGCCTCGAGGGCCATGGGGACCTGAAGCGCCTGGGGGACGAGGCCTTCCTCGGGGGGAACTGGTTGCGCTGGCTTTCCTCTTGGCTTTAGGGTGGGGGACATGCGGGTGGACCTGAACGCGGACGCGGGGGAGTCCTACGGGGCCTTCCTTTACGGGCACGACCGGGAGGTCTTCCCCCACATCACCTCGGCCAACCTGGCCTGCGGCTTCCACGGGGGAAGCCCCACGCGCATCCTCGAGGCCCTGCGCCTGGCCAAGGCCCATGGGGTCCAGGTGGGGGCCCACCCCGGCTTTCCCGACCTGGTGGGCTTCGGCCGGCGGGAGATGGCCTTAAGCCCGGAGGAGGTCTACGCGGACGTTCTCTACCAGATCGGGGCCCTTTCCGCCCTCCTCAAGGCGGAGGGCCTTTCCCTCCACCACGTGAAGCCCCACGGGGCCCTCTACCTCAAGGCCTGCCGGGACCGGGAGACGGCCCGGGCCATCGCCGAGGCGGTGCGGGCCTTTGACCCCGCCCTGCCCCTGGTGGTCCTCCCGGGCACGGTCTACGAGGAGGAGGCCCGGGCCTTGGGGCTTAGGGTGGTCCTGGAGGCCTTTCCCGAACGGGCCTACCTGAAAAACGGCCAGCTTGCCCCCCGCTCCATGCCGGGAAGCTGGATCACCGACCCCGAGGAGGCCGCCCGGCGGGCGGTGCGCATGGTCCTGGAGGGGAGGGTGGAGGCCCTGGACGGGGGGGAGGTGGAGGTGCGGGCGGAAACCCTTTGCATCCACGGGGATAACCCCAACGCCCCCCTGGTGGTGCGGGCGGTGCGGGAGGCCCTTTTGGCCCACGGGGTGGAGATCCGGGCTTTCTAAGCGCCCCAAGGGAAGGGCCTTTAGGCTGCCTTCTTCCCCTGGGTGGGGGTTTTTCCACGGGGAGGGTGCTGGGGTGGGGTACCTTAGGGGCATGAGGCTTCTGCCCTTCCGCTTTGACCGGGAAGAGGGGGTGTTCTGGCTCCTGGACCAACGGCGCCTGCCCCAGGAGGAGGTCTGGGTCCCGGTGCGCACGGCCAAGGGGATGGCCGAGGCCATCCGGGCCATGGTGGTGCGGGGGGCCCCGGCCATCGGGGTTTCCGCGGCCTTCGGCATGGTCCTGGCCCACCTTTCCGGGGAGGATCCCGAGGAGGCGGACCGGCTCCTCCGGGCGAGCCGCCCCACGGCGGTGAACCTCTTCCACGCCTTAGACCGCCTCCGGCCCCACTGGGGGAGCCTGGAGGGGACCCTTGAGGGGGCCTACGCCCTCTGGCGGGAGGTGGAGGAGACGGAAGCGGCGATTAGCCGCCACGGGGCGGAGGTCTTAAGGGGCCAGGTCCTCACCCACTGCAACACCGGACCCCTCGCCACCGGGGGGTACGGCACCGCTTTGGGGGCCATCCTCGAGGCCCACCGCCGGGGCCTTGTGCGCCACGTCTGGGTGGACGAGACGAGGCCCTACCTCCAGGGGGCCCGGCTCACCGCCTTTGAGCTCATGAAAGCCGGGGTCCCCGCCACCCTCATCGCGGACAACATGGCGGGCTTCCTCATGGCGAGGGGACAGGTGGACGCGGTGATCGTGGGGGTGGACCGCATGGCCCTAAACGGGGACTTCGCCAACAAGATCGGCACCTACGCCCTGGCCGTCCTGGCCCACCACCACGGGATTCCCTTCTACGCCGCGCTTCCCCTTTCCTCCGTGGACCCAAAGCTTGAAAGCGGGGAGGGCATCCCCATAGAGGAGCGCCCCGCCGAGGAGGTGACCCACCTCCGGGGCCTTCCCATCGCCCCCGAGGGCTTTCCCGCCTACCACCCCGCCTTTGACGTGACCCCCCACCGCTACCTCACGGGGATCATCACGGAAAAGGGGGTGCTTTACCCCCCCTTTGGCGAGGCCCTCCGCCGTGCCCTGGGCCTTTCTTGAGGCGCTATTGGGGCACCGGTGCCCGGGGTGCGGGGGCCCCTTGGACCGCCCCCTGCTCTGCACCCTCTGCCGAGGGAGCTTGAGGCCTTTCCGCACGGACCGCTTCGTCTACCTGGGCCTTTACGGCCGGGTGGGGGGCCTGGTGCGGGCCCTGAAGTACGGGGGGCGGTGGGGCCTGGCCCCTATTCTGGCGGAGGCCCTGGCCCTGGGGGTGGAGGAGGCGGGCTGGCCCCTAAAGGGGGTCACCGCGGTTCCCACCCTCCTTCCCCGCCTTCTCCGAAGGGGGTATAACCCCCCGGACCTCCTGGCCCGGGCCCTGGCGGCGCGCCTAGGCCTTCTCTACCGCCCGGTGCTCTACCGGGCCCGCTACGCCCCAAGCCGCCCCCTGGTGAGGGGAAGGGCGCGGGCCCGCCTCCCGGAAGGGCTCTTCCGCCCAAGGGGGCGGGTAGAGGGGGCCTGGCTTCTGGTGGACGATGTCCTCACCAGCGGGGCCACCTTCTTGAGGGCGGAGGAGGCCCTTTTGGAGGCCGGGGCGGAGAGGGTGTACGGGGCCTTCATCGCCCTTAAGGGCCCCAAGGCCCTGGGGCCCTACCGCTAAGTGGGCCAAGCGCCTTTTCCCCCAGGGGGGCTCGGCTAGACTGGGGGTCAAAGGGGGGTTCCATGAAGAAGCTTCGCCGCCTGGAAGACCTCCTCCCCCACCTCAAGGAAGGCCGCTACCGGCTTGGCCCCCACGTGGCCAAGCACATGCTCCAGGAGGGGTTCACGGAGCTGGATGTCCTGAAGGCTCTGGAATGGGGCCGGGAGCTGGCCATCTACCCCGAGGACGGGCGGATGCTGGTCCTGGGGTACATGGTCTTCCCCCCGAGGCTCAGGCTGCCCCTCCACGTGGTCCTGGACTACACCCCGCCCAGGCGGGTGGACATCGTCACCGCCTTCATCCCCAAAGAGCCCCACCGGGTGTACTCCCGATCCCGCCTGGCCGCCCTCCTCCGCTTTGACGGGGCCCTGGAGGAGGTCCGCTGGAGCCTCAAGGAGGCCCGGGCCCGCTACGCCCTGGATTAGGGGCAGTCGGGGCAGCGCCCGTAGACCGTGACCTCGTGCCCCTCGGGGCGGAAGCCGGGGGGGAGGTGGGCTTCGGCCTCGAGGGCGCACCCCGGAAGCTCAAAGACCCGGCCGCAGACCCGGCAGTGGAAGTGGTGGTGGTGCCCCCGCCCTGCGGGCTCGTACCGGGGGGGTTCCCCCGGGAGGTGGACCGGGGCCAGGAAGCCCTCTTCCAGGAGGGCCTTCAGGTTGCGGTACACGGTGGCCAGGCCCAGGCTGGGGACCCTTCTCCTGGCCAGGTCCAAGACCTCCTGGGGGGAGAGGGGGCGGCCCGCCTCCAGGAAGGCCTCCCGGATGGCCCGGCGTTGGCGGGTGGAGCGTTCCATCGCTTCCAGGATACCAGTGAGAAGGGGTTTTCATCTCCTCTAATCCCCGGGCTGGCAAAGTGGGGGGCATGCGCGCGGTGGTCCTCTTCCTCCTTTTGGGGCTGGCCCTGGCCCAGGGCTACCTGGTGGGGCGGGTGCTGGAGGTGGACCCCCTTTCCGGCACCGCCCGGGTCCAGGTGGGCGCGGAGGTGCGGGAGGCCCTCCTGCCCCAGGGGGGCGGGGGGTTCGCCCCGGGGATGCGGGCTGTGCTCTACGAGGAGGGAGGGCGCCTCTACCTCACGGAGCCCGACCGGATGCCGGCCCTCCTTGCCCTTTTCGCCCTCTTCGCCCTCCTGGCCGCCCTCCTGGCCCGGGGGAAGGGGGTGCGGGGGCTTCTCGGCACCTTCTTAAGCCTTCTCGTCCTGGTCCTCTGGGTGGTGCCCCACTTGGCCCATGGGGGGAACCCTCTCCTCTACGCCCTCTTGGGGAGCCTGGGGGTGCTCCTCCTCACCGTCTACCTGGTCCACGGGGTGAACCGGAAGACCACCGCGGCCTTTTTGGGCACCCTCCTTTCCGCCTTCGTGGTCCTCCTCCTGGCCCTTTTCTTCGTGCGGGCCCTGGGCTTTACCGGCCTGGCTTCGGAGGAGGCCCTCCTCCTCCACCAGTGGGGCGGGGTGGACCTCCTGGCCCTGTACCTGGCGGGGGTGGTGGTGGGGGCCTTGGGGGCGCTGACCGACGTCACCGTGACCCAGGCCGCCGTGGTCCAGGCCCTGGCCCACGCGGACCCCAAGGCCCCCTTCCGCCTCCTCTACCGCCGGGCCATGGAGGTGGGCTACGACCACATGGGGAGCCTGGTGAACACCCTGGTCCTGGCCTACAGCGCGGGCAGCCTGCCCCTTTTCCTCCTCCTCACCAAGGACCCCACCCCCTGGCGCTTCCTCCTCAACACCGAGCCCTTTGCCGCGGAGATCGTGGCCATGCTCCTGGGCTCCTTGGGGCTTCTTTTGGCGGTGCCCCTCACCACCCTGGTGGCCGCCTGGGCCTTTCGGGGCGGGCGGGGCGGGGCGCCCGACCACCCCCATCCGCACTAGGTGCAAGCTTGCGGTTAAAATCCCTCCCATGCGCCTCCTCCACACCGCGGACTGGCACCTGGGCAAGGTCTTGAAGGGGATCGACCGCACCCCGGAGGTCGCAGGGGCCCTAAAGGCCCTCCTGGAGATCGTAAAGAAGGAGCGGGTGGATTTGGTGCTGGTCTCGGGGGACCTCTTTGACCGGCCCCAACCCTCCGCGGAGGCCGAGGCCCACGCGGTGGAGTTCTTCCTGCGCCTCAGGGAGCTTGGGGTGCCCGCTTTGGTCATCGCCGGCAACCACGACCCCAAGGAGCGCCTCGAGGCCCTAAGCCCTCTCTTCGCCGGGGTGGGGGCCACCGTGCGGGGCCGGCCCCTCTTCCGGGAGGAAGGGGGGGTGGTGGAGGTGAAGGGCCTTAGGGCCGCCCTCCTTCCCTTCGTCTCCGAACGGATCCTGGTGAAGCGGGTCTTCCAGGAAGAGGAGGAGCGCCACCGGAGCTACGCGGAGGCCATGCGGCGCATCCTGGATAACCTCCAAAGCCCCCTGATCCTGGCCCACTTCGCCTTGGAAGGGGCGAGGCCCGGAGGGGGAGAGTTCTTCTTCCACCTTGCGGGGAGCTACGCGGTGCCCCCCTCCGCCCTGCCCCTTTCTGCCCGCTACCTGGCCTTGGGGCACATCCACCGCCAGCAGCAGGCCTCGGAGGCCCCCCTGGCCTGGTATCCGGGGAGCCTGGTCCAGCTGGACTTCGGGGAGGGGGAGGGCGCCGAGCGGGGGGCCCTTTTGGTGGAGCTTCCCCCCTCGGGGCCCCCACGGGTCCACCCCATAAGGGAGCGCTGGGGGAAGCCCTTAAGGACCCTGCGGCTTGCCCCAGAGGAGCTGGACGGGCGGCTGGAGGAGCTTCGGGGGTTCCCGGGGTACCTCAAGGTGGTGGTGGAGGGGCGGCTCTCCCCCCCGGTGAAGGAGCGCCTTTTCCGGGCCCTGCCGGGGCTTTTGGAGGTCCAGCACTTTGGGGGCGAGGAGCCCCTTCCCGCCCCCACCCAAGGCCCCCCTTCCCTGGTGGAGGCCTACCGGGCGTACCTCAAGGCCAAGGGCCGGGAGGAGGAGGGGCTTCTGGCCCGCTTTGGGGAGGTGCTAGAGGAGGTGGACCGTGAGGCCCTTGCGCCTGACGCTTAAGGGGTTTGGCCCCTATCTGGAAGAGCAGTCCGTGGACTTTTCCGACGTGGAGCTTTTCGCCATCACCGGCCCCACGGGAAGCGGAAAGTCCACCCTTTTGGAGGCCATGGCCTTCGCCCTGTACGCCAAGGCCCCCCGCGTGGACCGGGGGGTGGACCTCAAACACCCCGCGGCCAAGGAGGCCTGGGTGGCCCTCACCTTCGCCCTGGGGGATCGGGTCTATCGGGTGGAGCGCACCCGGGGGCGGCGGAGCGAGGCCCGGCTCTACGAGGGGGATAGGCTGATCCCCCTGGAAAGGCTCAGGCAGGTGGACGAGGCCCTAGAGGACCTCTTGGGCCTGGACTACACGGCGTTCACCCGGGCCCTCCTCCTCCCCCAGGGGGAGTTTGACCGTTTCCTGAAGGGGGAGGCCCGGGAAAGGAGGGGGCTCCTCCTCCAGCTTTTTGAGCTGGAGAAGCTCAAGAAGGCCCGGGCCAAGGCCGAGGAGCGGCGAAAGGCCCTCCTCCTGGAGAAAGAGGCCCTGGAGGGGGAGGCCAAGGCCCTGGAGTGGGCCACCCCTGAGCTCCAGGCGGAGCTGCAAACGGGGCTTGAGGGGGTGCAGAGGGAGGCCTCCCGGCTCAAGGGGGAGGTGGGGGCGGTGGAGGAGGCCCTTAAGGGGGCGGAGGCCCTGCTTGCGCTTCTGGAAGACCGCCACCGCCTCCTGGCCCGCCTGAAGGCCCTGGAGGCCGAGGCCCCCCGTATGGCCGAGCTCCGGCTCCGCCTGGAAAAGTCAGAGGAGGCGGCCAAGGCCCTGCCTCTTTGGGAAGACTTTCTGGCTAAGGAGAAGGCGTTGAGGGAAACCCTGGAGGGCCTCGCCAAGCTGGAAGGGGAAAGGGGCCGTTTGGAGGAGGAGCGCGCCCTTTTGGGCTTTGACCCGGAGGCCTTGGAGGAGGCGCAAACCGCCCTGCAGGAGGCCCAGGGCCTGAAGGCGCTGGAAGCCCTCCTCCGGCGGGCGGGTCCCAGCGAAGGCGCCTTGGCCCCGAGGTTTGACCCCGAGGCCCTGGAGGGGGTTCTGGAACGGCTGGTCCAGATTCAGGTGGAGCGGACGGCCCTACAGGCTTGGGCGGCCCTCCTGGATCGTCTGGAGGACCTAAGGGCCCAGCTTTTGGCGCTTGGGGAGGAGCGCCGGGCCGTGGAGGCCAAGGGGAAAGAAGCCCGCAGGCTCTACGACGAGCTACAGGGGGCCTACCGGGCAGCTTTGGCCTGGACGCTCAAGGACGCCCTCAAGGCCTTGGAAGGGGAGATCTCTGGCCTACGGGAAGGCCTAGAGGAGAAGGAACGGGCCCTGGAGGCCCTGCGCTTGGAGGAACGGAGGCAGGGGGTGCTGGCCTACCGGGACCTCCTCCAGGTGGGAGCGCCCTGCCCCCTTTGCGGGGGGGTGGTTCACGCCCTCCCCGAGGTGCCCCAGGGGCGGGCCTTCGATCCCAAGGCCAAGCGGGCGCTCGAGGAAGAGATCAAAGCCCTCACGGCCCTCCTCTCCCGCAAGGAGGCCGAAAAGGACCGCCTCGATCAGGAGCTTAGGGCCCTCGAGGCCGAGCCCCGGCCCGGCGATCCCGAGGCGTTGAAGGAGCGGCTTGCGGAGAAGGATAGGGAGTTGCAGGAACTCCGGACACTTTACGGATCGCTTTTACGAGACGAAGAGAAGCTGCTACGGGAGATCGCCAGGCTGGAAGGCGAGGAGGAAAAGGCCCGGCAAGGTGGGGTCCAGGACCCTAGAGCCCGGCTTAGGGCCTTGGAGGAGGAGGAGCGTCACCTCAAGAGGGAAAGGGCCGACCTGGCCCTCGGGCTTAGGGCCCACCTGGAGGAGGCCACGGGGGGGAAGGGGGTGGAGGCCCACCTGAAGGCCCTGGAGGGGAGGGTTAAGGCGCTTAGGTGGGCCGGGCGGCGCTTCCAGGAGCTTTCCCAGAAGTTTTTGGAGCTCGAGGGCGACTTCAAGGCCCTCTCCGCCCGCAAGGAGGAGCAGGAGAAGGCCCTGAAGGAGGCCGAGGCCCGCACCCAGGGCCTCATGCCCTATGAGGAGGCCAAGGCCAAGGTCCTTGCCCCGGAGGAAAGGGCCGCCCTCGAGGCCCGCCTTAGGGCGCACGAGCGGGGCCTGGAGGAGGCGCGAAGGGGCCTGGAAGAGACGGAGAGGGCGCTTCGGGCGCGCCTTTCCCCTTCCGAACCCCTTCCCACCCTGGAGGAAGCGGTAAAAAGGGTGGAGGAACTCCGGAAAAAACTGGATGGGCTGAGGGCGAGATGGGAGGCGTTGGTGCAGGAGGGGGGGCGGTTGCAGGAGCGGCTTGAGGCCCTGGAGGAGGCCCTGAAGCGGCGCCGGGAGGTGGAGGGCAGGCTGGCCCGCCTGGTCCAGGAGCTGGACCTTTGGGCCAAGCTTTCGCAGGACCTCCAGGAGGACAACTTCCCCGCCTACCTTCTGGGCCAGCGCCAGGAGGCCCTCCTCGCGCGGGCCAACGAGCTCCTCCATGCCCTTTCCGGGGACCGCTACCGCCTTTTGGCCGATGGGGACGACTACCTGGTCCTGGACCGCTGGGCGGAGGTGGAGCGCCCGGTGCGCACCCTTTCGGGCGGGGAAAGCTTCTTGGTGAGCCTGGCCCTGGCCCTGGCCCTTTCCGAGGAGCTCTCCAAGGGGCGGCTTGGGGCCTTTTTCCTGGATGAGGGCTTCGGCACCCTGGACGGGGAGACCCTGGAGATGGTGGCCGGGGTCTTGGAGGCCCTGCCCACGGGGGGCAGGCTGGTGGGCATCGTCACCCACGTGGAGGCCCTGGCGGAGCGCCTTCCCGCCCGGCTAAAGGTGCGCAAGACCCCCAGGGGGAGCTGGGTGGAGTGGGCCTAAGGGCCCCGTCCTCTTGTAGCATGGAGCCCGTGGGCGTTCTCACCCGGTACCTCTCCGCCACCCTAGCCCGGGCCCGCTACGACCTTCTGGGTCCGGGCCGCTACGTGGGCGAGATCCCCGAGCTGGGCCTCAAGGTGGAGGCCGAGCACCTGGAGGCGGCCCGCGCCGCCTTGCAGGAGGCCTTGGAGGCCCACCTCCTGGAGGCCTTGCGCCAGGGGGTGGTTCCCCCCGGCCTCGAGGCCCCCGAGGACCCCGTAAGGACCCGCTTCTTCGCCCTGGCCCAGGAGATGTGGCGCCTCCTTAGGGAGCCTTTTCTGGAGGAGAAAAGGCCCCCCGAAAAGCCCAAAAAGGGCCCCGGGAGTCTGGAGGAGTGGCTTTCGGGCCTGGGCATCCAGGTGGTGCGCCGTCCGGAAGCCCAGGAGGAGGAAAAGGAAAAGGTCCTCACCCGCCTGGCCCTCTTCCTGGGGGACCGCTACCCCAGCCTGGAAAAGCTCTACGAGCGCCTGAAGCAAAGCCTTTCCACCAAGCGCCAGTTTGAGCTTTCCCTGGCGGAGGCCTCCCAGGAGGAGATCGCCAACTCCACCCAGTTCTGCACCCTCCTCAAGCAGTACGCCCTCCTCACCAGCTACCACTACAAGAGCGAGGAGCGGCGCATCCGGGCCAAGGCCAGCACCGAAGGCTGGGTGCAGAACTTCCTCACCGGGGGCTGGCTGGAGCGCTACGTGGCGGAAAAGCTCAAGAAGTTCCTCCGCTCCAAGAACCTGCCCCACGAGGTGGCCGTGGGCTACCAGGTGACCCTCCCGGGGGGCGAGGCCATGGAGCTGGACGTGTTGGTGCGGGTGGGGGAGCGGTTCTTCTGGTTTGAGGCCAAGACGGGGGAGTTCCAGGCCCACATCGCCAAGTACGCCGCCCTCAAGAAGACCCTGGGCCTCTCCGGGCGGGAGAGCTTTTTGGTCCTCCTGGGCATGGAAAAGACCCGGGCCAAGGAGCTCTCCGCCCTCCACGGCCTCACGGTGGTGAACCAGGCGAACTTCCTCGAGGCCTTCCAGGAGGTTCTGGAGAAGGATGCTCCGTAAGGTCCTCCTGGTCATGGGGGGCACCCTGGCCTCGAGGGTGCTGGGCCTGGTGCGCCAGGCGGTCTTCAATGCCCTCTACCCCGATGCCCTTAAGGACGCCTTCAACGTGGCCTACCGGGTGCCGAACCTCTTAAGGGAGCTCCTTGCGGAAGGGGCGGTGCAAAACGCCCTCATCCCCCTCCTTAAAGGCCTCCCCCCGGAGGAGGCCCGGGCCTTCGCCCGCCGCTTCTATGCCTTCCTCTTGGGGGTGAACCTCTTCGTGCTGGGGCTGGGCTACCTCCTTGCGCCCTTCCTGGTGGACCTCCTGGTGGCCCAGGAGAGCCACCTCCGCGAGCCCGGCCTTTTCCAGGAAACGGTGCGCCTGGTCCGCCTCCTCCTGCCCTTCCTCCTCGGCATCTCCCTGGCCGCCCTCTTTTCCGCCTTGTTGCAGGCGGAGGAGCGCTTTTTGCCCTACGCCCTGGGCCCCATCGCCTTCAACCTGGCGGCCATCCTGCTCATGGCCCTTTTCCCGGGGGACCCCACGGCCCTAGGGCTTTCCGTGGCCTTAGGGGGGCTTTTCCAGGCCCTGGTCCAGCTTCCCTTCCTCCGGAGCTTCTTCCCCGAGTGGCGCTGGCACCCCGCCTTGGGTGAGGCCCTCCTCCGCATCGGGCCCTTCGCCTTCACCACCTCCTTGCGCCAGTTTTTGAACCTGGTCCTCACCCACATCCTCACCCGCTACCCCCAGGCCGCGGTCACCGGCTTCTACAACGCGGAGGTGGTCTTCCAGATGTTCCTGGGCCTCTTCGCCACCTCCCCCGCCATCGCCCTCTTCCCCCGCATGAGCACCCTCCGGGGGGCGGAGCTCGCCCGCTTCCTAAGGGGCCCTTTGGCGCGGGTGGGCCTCCTTTTGGGGCTGCTCTCCGGCCTCACCGTGGGCCTTGCCCCTTATGGGGTGGTCCTCCTCTTTGGCCTCTTCGGGCCCCTAAGCCCGGAAAACCGCCGCTACAGCGCCGAGGTCCTCACCGCCTTGGGCTTCGCCCTCCTCCCCTGGGGCCTGAACACCCTCCTTCTCCGGGGGCTTTACGCCCTGGGGCGGGTGCGGGAGGCGGTCGCGGCCAGCGCCCTCGTCTTCCTCAGCAACACCCTGGGCTACTGGCTCCTCAAGGACGCGGGGCTTTTCCTCCTCAACCTCTCCACCGCCCTGGCCGGGTACCTGGGGCTTTTCCTCTACCTCTTCCTCCTCCGCCGGGAGGGGGTGGGGGGGCTTGGGGTGGGGGGGCTTCTCCCGCGCCTTTTCCTCCTAAGCCTCCTCGCCGCCGTTCCCGGCCTCCTTCTCCAAGGGGTCGTGCCCGCCCTTACCCCAGGGGCCACCCTCCTCCCCCTCCTCCTGGGCGGGGGGCTTGGGGGGCTCCTCTTTGGGGCCGGGGCCCTTCTCCTAAGGCTTCCCCTCCCCCGATTGGGCCGCTAGGCGGATGGCCTCCACCGCCTCGGGGTTTTCCAGGGCGGAGAGGTCCCCCGGGTCCTGGCCCAGGTAGGCCGCCCGCACCACCCGGCGCATGACCTTGGCGTTCCGGGTTTTGGGGAGGTCGGGGACGAAGAGGACCCTTTCGGGCCTTAGGGGCTTCCCGAGGGCCTTCGCCACCTCCTCCGCCACCTCCTCCGCCAGGGCCGGGCTCGCCTGGAAGCCGGGCTTTAAGACGGCGAAAAGGAGGATGGCCTCCCCCTTCACCGGGTGGGGCACCCCGATGGCGGCGCACTCCCGGAGGGCGGGGTGGGTCATGGCCGCGGTCTCCACCTCCGCGGGGCCTACCCGCTTGCCCGCCACCTTCAAGGTGTCGTCGGAGCGGCCCAGGATGAAGAAGTGCCCTTCCTCGTCCAAAAGGGCGAAGTCCCCGTGGACCCAGACCCCGGGGATCTTGCCGAAGTAGGTTTTCAGGTAGCGCTCCTCGTCCCGCCAGAAGCCCTTGGTCATCCCCGGCCAGGGCTTTAGGACGGCGAGCTCCCCCACCTGGTTTCGGATGGGCCTTCCCCCCTCGTCCAAGACCGCGGCCTCGATGCCGGGGGCGGGGGCGTTGAAGCCCATGGGCTTGATGGGGCGGAGGAGGACGTTCCCCAGGATGCCCCCGGAGACCTCCGTGCCCCCGGAGTAGTTCACGATGGGGCGGCGCTCTTCCCCCACCACCCGGAAGAACCAGAGGTAGGGCTCGAGGTTCCAGGGCTCCCCCGTGGAGCCCAGGACCCTTAAGGAGGAGAGGTCGTGGGCCTTGACGGGCTCTTCCCCAAAGGGGATGAGGGCCCGCACCAGGGTGGGGGAGAGGCCCAGGTGGGTGGCCCGGTGGGCCTCCACCAGCTGCCAGAGCCGCCCGGGCCCCGGGTGGTCGGGGGCCCCGTCGTAGAGGATCACCGTGGCCCCCAAGGCAAGCCCCCCCAGGATGGCCCAGGGGCCCATCATCCAGCCCAGGTCGGTGAACCAGAAGAGCCGGTCCCCCGGGCGGAGGTCAAAGAGGAGGGCCAGGTCCAAGGCGGCCTTCAGGGGAAAGCCCGCGTGGTAGTGCACGGTGCCCTTGGGGCGGCCGGTGGTGCCGGAGGTGTAGATGAGCATGAAGGGGTCCATGCTCTCCAGGGTCTTTCCGGAAACCTCCTCCCCCTGGCTTCCCGCCGGGGCCTCTCCCTCCTCCAGGGGGAGGCCAAGCCTCTGCACCACGAGGAGCTTTTCCGTGCCCGCAAGGGCCCGGGCCTTCCGGGCCTCGCCGAGGAGTTCCACCCTCCGCCCCCGGCGGAGGAAGCCGTCCTGGACGATGAGGAGCTTGGCCTCCGCGTCCTTAAGCCGCACTGCGGCGGCCTCCGCCCCGTAGCCCGAGAAGATGGGGATGGCGATGGCCCCCAGGTGGGCCGTGGCCAGGAGGTAGAGGGCGGCCTCGAGGCTCAGGGGGAGCCAAAGCCCCACCCGGTCCCCCCGCTCCACCCCGAAGGCCCTAAGCTCCCCGGCCCGCCTCGCCACCTCTTCCTTCAGCTCCCCGTAGGTGAGGCTTCGCACCGCCCCGTCCTCCGTCTCGTGGACCAGGGCCAGGGCCCCTTCCGGGTGGCGGAGGGCCCAGTCCGTGAGGTTCAAGGCCCCCCCTGTGAAGAAGCGGGGGAAGGGGAAGCCCCCCTCTATGGCCCTTTCATAGGGCCTCCGCCACGGGAGGGCCAGGTGGTCCAGGAGAGCCCGGTAAAACCCTTCGGGCTCCTCCACGCTGTAGCGGTGGAAGGCCCCATAGTCCGAAAAGCCCAGGGCCTGCATCAGGCGGTAAAGCCGGGTGGCCTCCGCCTCGCGGGGGTACCAGATGCCTTCCATAGGGGTCTCCTTACGTTTTGGCCAGGACTTCCAGGAAGTCCCGGATGCTCCCTCGGTCCTCGGGCCGCTTGGCGAGAAGCCGCCTTAGGGCCCGGTCCAGCCTGGGGGGAAGGGGGGTGGGGGGTGGGGGGAGGAGGAGGTGGGCCCGGGCCACCTCCTCTGCGCTCTCCCCCCGGAAGGGCCGCCTTCCCGTGAGGAGCTCGTAGGCCATGACCCCGAAGCTGTAGGCCTCGCTCTTCTCGCTGGGAAGGCCTCCCAAGAGGAGCTCCGGGGCCAGGTAGAAGGGGCTTCCTGCGTACTCCAGGCTCCGGTCCTCCCTGGCCCTTAGCGTGCCCAGGTCCCCCAGCTTGTACACCCCCTGGCCCACGAAGACGTTGGCGGGCTTCACGTCCTGGTGCAAAAACCCCTTTTCGTGGAGGAAGAGGAGGGCCTCCCCCACCTGAAGGAGGGCCTTCTTGGCCTCCTCCCTAGGGAGGGGGCCTCGGAGGAGCCGTTCTTCCAGCGTGCCCCCTTCCAGGTACTCCAGGGCCAAAAAGGCCTCCTCCCCGAAGGGCACCCCCCACAGCCCCCGCACCAGGTGGGGGTGCTGGAGGGAAAGGGTGAAGTTCACCTCCCGGGCGAAGCGCTCCGAAAGGCGGGGGTTTTCCCGCACCTCCTTTTTGGGGATCTTGAGGGCCACCCGCTCCCCCCTAGGCCCCCGGGCCAGGTGGACCTGGGCCGTCTGCCCGAGGCCTAGGAGCATCTCCAGGCGGAAGTCCTTCCGGGTGGGGCTAGTCAAGCCTTAGGACCTCCCCGGGCTTCAGGGCATGCCCTTCCACGCCCCTTTCCGTGGCCCTTTTGGCGAAGGCCTCCCCGTCTTGGCGGATGGGGGGGAAGGTGTTGTAGTGGATGGGAACCACCTTCTTGGGCTTGAGGAGCTCCAGGGCCTTTAGGGCGTCCTCAGGGCCCATGGTGAAGTGGTCCCCGATGGGGAGGAGGGCCAGGTCCAGGCCCAGTTCCCCGATGAGGGCCATGTCGGAGAAGAGGGCGGTGTCCCCCGCGTGGTAGATGCGCTTGCCCGAAAGCTCCACCACCACCCCCATGGGCATCCCCCCGTAGGTGCCGTCGGGGAAGCTCGAGGAGTGCCAGGCGGGGACCCACTTAAGCCATCCCCCCTCAAAGCGGTAGGTGCCCCCGAGGTTCATGGGGACGCTCCTCGCCCCGTGCTTTTCCGCGTAGGTGGCGATCTCAAAGGTGGAGACCACCACCCCGCCCTTTTTGGAGAGGGCCACGCTGTCCCCGAAGTGGTCCCCGTGGGCGTGGGTGACCAGGATGAGGTCGGCCTCCACCTCCCCCACCCCCGCCGCGGCCATGGGGTTTCCGGTGAGGAAGGGGTCTATGATGAGCCGCGTCTTCCCGTCCGAAAGGAGCACCGCCGAGTGGCCCAGATAGCGGACTTCCACCATACGCGCCTCCTTTAGGGGCCACTATACCAGCGTTTTGGCCTCCGGGGAAAGGGCGTCCTCCAGGTGACGAAGGAGCAGGGCCTCCAGGATATGGGCCAGGGCCCGGTCCCCCCACTTCTCCCCCAGGTGGAGCCGGAAGGAGAGGTCCAGCACCCCGTCCCCAAGCCGCCCCTCCACCTCCAGGGCGGGGGGCGGGAGGGGGAGGGGCTTAAGGAGAAGCCCCTCGAGGCGGGCGGCGAAGGGGAGGCGCACCTCCCCGAAGACCGGAACCCTGGCCTGGACCTCCCCCTGGAGGCGGTCCCCCTCCAGCCTTAGGGAAAGGGGGAGCCCCTTGGGGGGGAAGGGGATCCTCACTCCACCCATTCCACCCGCACCTTCCCTTCCCTCACCAGGCGGGCCATCTCCGCGTCCGGCACGTTCAGGAGGCGGGGCAGTTCCCGGAACCGGGGGGTGGCGGAGGCCAGGCCCACCCGCACCACCACCACGTCCTCCTCCTCCGCCTTGCCGATGCGCCAGACCAGGTGCTGCCCCAGCTTCTCCAGATGGTCTTCCAGGAGCCCCTGCCCTTCCATGCCTCCAGTCTACCCCCATCCCCTCCTAGGCCATCTGGAGCAGGGCAAACTTCAGGTAGTGGGTTTCCGGGTGGTTGAGGAGGACCGGGTGGTCCCACCCCTGGCCCCGCTTTTCCAGGATGCGGAAGGCCCGGCGGGCGTCCTGAGCGGCCTCCTTCAGCATCTCGTAGAAGAGGGGCTCGGTGAGGTGGTGGCTGCAGCTGGCCGTGGCCAGGATGCCCCCCTCTTTTAGGAGGCGCATGGCCCTTAGGTTCACCTCCTTGTAGGCCCGATAGGCCCGCTCCAGGTCCTTCTTGCCCTTGGCGAAGGCCGGGGGGTCTAGGACGATGAGGTCAAACCGCTCCCCCGCCTTTTCCAAGGCCCTTAAGAGGTCAAAGGCGTTGGCCTCCAGGGTCTTTAAGGAGAACCCGTTCAGCCTGGCGTTCTCCTCCGCCCGCTCGAGGGCGGCCTTGGAGCTGTCCACCGCCAGGACCTCCTTGAAGCCCAGGGCCAGGTGCAGGGCGAACCCCCCCATGTAGCTGAAGACGTCCAGGGCCCTTTCCCCCCGGAACCTTTCCATAAGGATCCGGTTGTCCCGCTGGTCTAGGAAGGCCCCGGTCTTCTGCCCTTCCAGAAGGTCCACGAGGTAGCGGATCCCCCCCTCCTTCACCTCCACCCTTGGGGGCACCTCCCCCAGGAGGGGCCGGACGTAGAGGGGAAGCCCCTCCAGGGTCCTGGTGGGGGCGTCGTTCTTGGCTAGGAGGCTTTTGGCGTAGGGCTTTAGGACCTCCACCACCCGGGGAAGGAGCCCCTCCCAGGCGTAGGCCGTGGCCTGGAGGACCAGGTGGCCCGCGTAGCTGTCCACTACCAGTCCGGGCAGGAAGTCCCCTTCCGCGTGGGCCAGCCGGAAGCCCCCCTCGGGCTCCTCCTCCAGGGCCTTTTCCCTCCGCCTTAGGGCCCGCTTCAGGTTTTCCAGGAGGGCCTCCTCAGGCTCCCCTTCCTGAAAGCGGTAGGCCCGCACCGTGAGGTCGCTTTGGGGGTTGTAAAGGGCGAGGGCCAGGAAGCGCCGTCCGAAGTACACCGGGAAAAGCCCGGGCTCCTCGGGGCCCGAGACCACGTCCCGGCGGAAGACCCAGAGGTGGCGGCCTAGGAGCCTTTCTGCGCCCCGTTCGTTGACGGAAATCCTCATCGGCCAAGTATACTTAGTCGGGGCTTGATGGATGGCACATTGACAGGCCCCGGAAGAGCCGGTAACATAGCCGGCGAGCGCGTTTTGCGCATCTTTTCACAAGGGAGGGGCGATGGCAGGCCTGGGACTTATCAAAAGCCTAGCGGAGAAGGAGCA
Source organism: Thermus oshimai DSM 12092 (assembly GCF_000373145.1). Taxonomy (NCBI): domain Bacteria; kingdom Thermotogati; phylum Deinococcota; class Deinococci; order Thermales; family Thermaceae; genus Thermus; species Thermus oshimai. The sequence continues at coordinate 102,820 of NZ_KB890620.1, read as the reverse complement.
GGAGCTCCTGGCCCGCCTCGAGGCCGCGAAGAAGGAGGCGGAAGCCCTCGTAAAGCGCGCCCAAGAGGAGGCCAAAGCCCTCCTCCAGGAGGCGGAGGCCAAGGCCAAGGCCTTGGAGGAGGAGCACCGGGCGAAGGAGGCCAAGGAGGTGGAGGCCCTTCTTTCGGCCTACCGCCAGCGGGCGGAGGAAGAGGCTAGGAAGGTGAAGGAGGCCGCGGAGGCCAAGCTCAAGGCCGCGGTGGAGCTCGTCCTACGGGAGGTCCTTCCGTGATCGCCCCCATGGAGAAGCTGGTCCTGGCCGGGCCCAAGTCCAGGTCCAGGGCTCTTCTCCAAAGCCTCCAGCAGGCGGGGGTGGTCCACCTGGAAACCCTAAGGACGGAGGCCCTCTCCGAGTACCGGCTTTCCCCCGAGGAAAGGGAGGAGCTTCGGCGCTGGGAGGGGGTGGCCGCGGGGGCCGAGCACACCCTGGCCCTCCTGGGCCAGGAGCCCGAGCCCGCCAGGCCTTTCCCTGAGGGCCTTCCCGAGGCGGAAAAGGCCCTGAAGCCCATCCAGGCCCACGCGGAAGGCCTCACCCGCCAAAAGCAGGAGCTGGAGGAGGAGATCGCCCTGGCCGCCACCTATTTGGAGGCCCTGGAGAAGCTTTCCGCCATGGCCCAGGGCCTGGACAAAAGCCCCTTCCTCCGGGTCCTCCCCTTCCTCCTCACGGAGAAGGAGCTTCCCCTGGTGGAGGAGGCCCTGAAGAAGGCCCTGGAGGACCGCTACCTCCTCGCCCAGGAGCCCTACGGCAAGGGCCTCGCGGCCCTTCTCGTGGTCCACCGCAAGGACCTGGAGGCGGCCAAGGCCGCCCTTTCCCGGGCTGGCCTTGCGGAGCTTAGGCTTCCCGGGCGCTTTGGGGAGCTTCCCCTTTCCGAGGCGGCCCGCCTCCTCAAGGAACGCTCGGAGAAGGCCCCCAAGGAGCTTTCCGAGGTGCGCCAGGCCCTGTATAAGCTGGCCGGGGAAAGCCTCTCCACCCTGCGCGCCCTCTGGACCCGGGCCAAGGACGAGGTGGCCCGGCTCAAGGCCCTGGAGGAGCTGGCCTCGGGGCGGTACGGGTTTGCCCTACTGGGGTACGTGCCCGTGAAGGCCAAGCCCCAGGTGGAGGAGGCCTTGGCCCGCCACAAGGAGGAGGTGGTCTACGCCTTTGAGCCCGTGGACGAGCACCACGAGGCGGACCGCATCCCCGTGGCCCTGGACAACCCCCCTTGGGTCAAGCCCTTTGAGCTTCTGGTCTCCTTCCTCAACACCCCCAAGTACGGCACCCTGGACCCCACCCCGGTGGTCCCCCTCTTCTTCCCCTTCTGGTTCGGGATGATCGTGGGGGACATCGGCTACGCCCTGCTCTTCCTCCTCCTCGGGCGCTGGCTTTCCGGCTATGCCCGGCGGAACGAGCCCCTGGTCATAGACCTCTTCGCCCTCAAGCTCAAGCCCGAGGTCATCCGCAAGCTGGTCTACATCCTGAACTGGATGGTCTTCTGGACGGTGGTGTGGGGCTTTGTCTACGGGGAGTTCTTCGGGACCTTCCTGGAGCACCTGGGGGTCTTCGGCACCCCCGAGCATCCGGGCCTCATCCCCATCCTCATCCACCGCATCAACACCGCCGAGACGGCCAACCTTCTCATCCTCCTCTCCGTGGCCTTTGGGGTGGTCATGGTCTTCTACGGCCTCCTCCTCCGGGCCTACCTGGGCCTCAAGCACCACCACATGGCCCACTTCTGGGAGGGGGTGGGGTACCTGGGGGGGCTTACCGGCATCCTGGCCCTGGCGGCCTCCTACCTGGGGAACCTCCAGGCGGGCTGGCTCAGCCTCCTCATGTACCTGGGCTTTGGCGTGTTCTTGCTTTCCGTCCTCATGAGCCGCATCTGGCTCATGATCCCGGAGATCTTCACCCAGGCGGGGCACATCCTGTCCCACATCCGTATCTACGCCGTGGGGGCCGCGGGGGGCATCCTGGCGGGGCTCCTCACGGACGTGGGCTTCGCCCTGGCCTCGAGCCTGGGCCTGGTGGGGGTCCTTTTGGGCCTCGCGGTGGCGGGGGTGCTCCACCTCCTCATCCTCCTCCTCACCACCCTGGGGCACATGCTCCAGCCCATCCGTTTGATCTGGGTGGAGTTCTTCACCAAGTTTGGCTTCTACGAGGAGAACGGCAGGCCATACCGGCCGTTCAAAAGCGTCCGCGAGACGCAGTAGGGAGGGAAACGATGAAGAAGCTACTGGCGGTTCTTTTCCTGGCGGTGTTCGGCGCGTTGGCCTTTGCGGCGGAGGAGGCGGCGGCCTCCGGGGGTCTGGACCGGGGCCTCATCGCCGTGGGCATGGGTCTGGCGGTGGGCCTGGCCGCCCTGGGCACGGGTGTGGCCCAGGCCCGCATCGGGGCCGCGGGCGTGGGGGCCATCGCGGAGGACCGGGGCAACTTCGGTACCGCCCTCATCTTCCTCCTCCTGCCCGAGACCCTGGTGATCTTCGGCCTGCTCATCGCCTTCATCCTGAACGGCAAGCTCTAAGCCCCTTTCCGGGCCCTGCCCTCCTTGGGGTGGGGCCCTTTTCCCCAAAGGAGGGTGAATGTCTAAGCTGGAAGCCATCCTGAGCCAAGAGGTGGAGGCGGAGATCCGCGCCATCCTGGAGGGGGCGAGGAAGGAGGCGGAAGGCCTCCTGGCCGAGGCCCGGGCCAAGGCCGAGGCCCTGGTTTCCGCCAAGGAAAAGGCGGTGAAGGCCGCTTTCCAAGCCGCCCTCAAGCGGGCGGAAAGCGCCGGGGAGCTCCTCCTTTCCACCGCCCGGGCCCAGGCCAGGGGGGAGGTGCTGGACGGGGTGCGGGCCCAGGTGGAGGAGGCCCTCTCCGCCCTGCCCCAAGACCCCCGCTGGCCCGAGATCCTGAGGAAGCTTGCGGAAGAGGCCCTATCCGCCCTGCCCGAGCCCGAGGCCCTCTTGGCCCACCCGGAGGACCTGCCCCACCTCGAGGACTTGGCCAGGGCCCGGGGCCTGGAGCTCCGCCCCGACCCCGCCCTGCGCCTGGGGGTGCGGGCCGTGGGCCGGGGGGGGAAGACCCAGGTGGAGAACTCGGTCCTCTCCCGTCTTGCGCGGGCCTGGGATGCCCTTTCGGCCAAGGTGGCCCAGGTCCTTTGGGGCTAAGGCCATGGCGGACGATTTCGCTTACCTCAACGCGCGCGTCCGGGCCCGGCGGGCGGGCCTCCTCAAGGAGAGCTTCTTCCAGGAGGCCCTGGACCTGCCCTTCCCTGACTTCCTCCGCCTCCTTTCCGAAACCCCCTACGGCCAGGACCTGGCGGGCCAGGCCCTAGGGGACGTGGACCGGGCGGTGGAAAGGACCCAGGCCCGGCTGGTGGGGGACCTCTTCCGGCTGGTCACGGGGGAGGCCCGGGAGGCGGTGCGCCTCCTCCTCCTGAGAAACGACCTCACCAACCTTCTCGCCGTCCTCCGGGCCAAGGCCACGGGCCGCCCCTTGGAGGAGGTGGCCCTCCTGCCCGGGACCCTCAAGGAGGGCCTCTGGCCCCTTCTCTACGAGGCCCAGGACGCGGCCAGCCTGGCCCAGCTCTTGGCCGTGCCCGGCCACCCCCTGGCCCGGGCCCTGAGGCAGGCCCTGCGGGAGACCCAGGACCCGGCCCGCCTCGAGGCCCTGCTCGCCAAGCGCTTCTACGAGGAGCTCTCCAAGGGGGCCAAGGGCCTGGACCAGCCCGCCCTTAGGGACTACCTGGCCCTGGAGGTGGACGCGGAGAACATCCTGAACGCCTTCAAGTTCCAGGGGGAAAGCCTCCCTCCGGAGGAGGTCTTCATCCGGGGCGGGCGCTTTTTGGACCGGGTGGCCTTCGCCCGCCTCCTGGAGGGGGACTACGCCGTGCTGGACGAGCTTTCCGGCACCCCCCTTGCCCCCCTGGCGGGGGTGCGGGACCTCAAGGAGGCGGCCCGCCGCCTGCGGTGCGTCCTCCTCAAGGAGGCCAGGAAGGGCCTGAACGACCCCTTGGGGGCGGGGCTGGCCCTGGCCTACGTGAAGGAGCGGGAGTGGGAGGGCCAGCGCCTGAGGCTCATCGCCCGTAAGGCCTACTATGGCCTTCCCCGGGCCCAGGTGGAGGAGGAGGTGACCTGCTCGTGAAGATCGCGGTGATCGCCCATCCCGAGACCGCCCAGGGGTTCCTTTTGGCGGGCCTCGAGGCCTATGGGGCCTCCACCCCCGAGGAGGCCAAGGCCCGGCTTTCCGAGCTCGTCCAGAGCAAGGACTACGCCCTGGTGGCCGTGGACGGAAGCCTCCTCCCCGATCCGGAGAAGGCGGTGGAGAAGCTCATGCGGGGGCGGGACCTGCCCGTCCTCCTGTCCATCGCGGGGCTAAAGGAGGCCTTCCAGAACCCCGACGTGGAGGCCTACATGCGCGCCTTGGTGCGCGAGACCATCGGCTTTGACATCAAGCTTTAGAATGGAGGGAAGATGATCCAAGGTGTCATCCAGAAGATTGCGGGCCCGGCCGTCATCGCCAAGGGCATGACCGGGGCCCGGATGTACGACATCTGCAAGGTGGGGCACGAGGGCCTGGTGGGGGAGATCATCCGCCTGGATGGGGACACCGCCTTCGTCCAGGTGTACGAGGACACCTCGGGCCTCAAGGTGGGCGAGCCCGTGGTCTCCACGGGGCTTCCTTTGGCGGTGGAGCTCGGCCCCGGGATGCTGAACGGCATCTACGACGGCATCCAGCGTCCCCTGGAGCGCATCCGGGAGAAGACGGGCATCTACATCAGCCGGGGCGTGGTGGTCCACGCCCTGGACCGGGAGCGCAAATGGGCCTGGACCCCCAGGGTGAAGCCCGGGGACGAGGTGCGGGGGGGGATGGTGCTCGGCACCGTGCCCGAGTTCGCCTTCACCCACAAGATCCTGGTGCCCCCGGACGTGAGGGGCCGGGTGAAGGAGGTCAAGCCCGCGGGCGAGTACACCGTGGAGGAGCCGGTGGTGATCCTGGAGGACGGCACCGAGCTCAGGATGTACCACACCTGGCCCGTGCGCCGCGCCCGCCCCGTGCAAAGGAAGCTTGACCCCAACACCCCCTTCCTCACGGGCATGCGCATCCTGGACGTCCTCTTCCCCGTGGCCATGGGGGGGACGGCGGCCATCCCCGGGCCCTTTGGGAGCGGCAAGACCGTGACCCAGCAGTCCCTGGCCAAGTGGTCCAACGCCGACGTGGTGGTCTACGTGGGCTGCGGGGAGCGGGGGAACGAGATGACGGACGTTCTCGTGGAGTTCCCCGAGCTCACCGACCCCAAGACCGGCGGCCCCCTCATGCACCGCACCGTGCTCATCGCCAACACCTCCAACATGCCCGTGGCCGCCCGCGAGGCCAGCATCTACGTGGGGGTGACCATCGCCGAGTACTTCCGCGACCAGGGCTTCTCCGTGGCCCTCATGGCCGACTCCACCAGCCGCTGGGCGGAGGCGCTGCGGGAGATCTCTAGCCGCCTGGAGGAGATGCCCGCGGAAGAGGGCTACCCCCCTTACCTCGCGGCCCGTCTGGCGGCCTTCTACGAGCGCTCGGGCAAGGTCATCACCTTAGGGGGCGAGGAGGGGGCGGTGACCATCGTGGGCGCGGTCTCCCCTCCGGGCGGCGACATGTCCGAGCCCGTGACCCAGTCCACCCTGCGCATCGTGGGGGCCTTCTGGCGGCTGGACGCCTCCCTGGCCTTCCGCCGCCACTTCCCCGCCATCAACTGGAACGGCTCCTACAGCCTCTTCACTCCGGCCCTGGACCCCTGGTACCGGGAGCACGTGGCCCCCGACTACCCCGAGCTCCGGGACACGATTTCCGAGCTCCTCCAGCGGGAGGCCGGCCTGCAGGAGATCGTCCAGCTGGTGGGGCCCGATGCCCTCCAGGACGCGGAAAGGCTCATCATCGAGGTGGGCCGGATCATCCGCGAGGACTTCCTCCAGCAGAACGCCTACCACGAGGTGGACGCCTACTGCTCCATGCCCAAGGCCTACGGCATCATGAAGATGATCCTGGCCTTCTACAAGGAGGCCGAGGCGGCCATCAAGCGCGGGGTTTCCATTGACGAGATTCTCCAGCTCCCCGTGGTGGAGCGCATCGGCCGCGCCCGCTACGTCACGGAGGAGGCCTTCCCCGCCTATCTGGAGGAGGCCCTGAAGGAGATTGAGGGCGCCTTTAAGGCCCTGGCCTAAGGGAGGGAAGATGGACCTCTTGAAGAAGGAATACACCGGCATCACCTACATCTCCGGGCCGCTCCTCTTCGTGGAGAACGCCAAGGACCTGGCCTACGGGGCCATCGTCGACATCAAGGACGGCTCGGGCCGGGTCCGCGGCGGGCAGGTCATCGAGGTTTCCGAGGAGTACGCGGTCATCCAGGTCTTTGAGGAGACCACGGGGCTGGACCTGGCCACCACCAGCGTGAGCCTGGTGGAGGACGTGGCCCGGCTCGGGGTTTCCAAGGAGATGCTGGGCCGCCGGTTCAACGGCATCGGCAAGCCCATTGACGGCCTGCCCCCCATCACCCCGGAGAAGCGCCTGCCCATCGTGGGCCTGCCCCTGAACCCTGTGGCCCGCAGGAAGCCCGAGGAGTTCATCCAGACCGGCATCTCCACCATTGACGTGATGAACACCCTGGTGCGGGGGCAGAAGCTCCCCATCTTCTCGGGCTCCGGCCTCCCCGCCAACGAGATCGCCGCCCAGATCGCCCGCCAGGCCACCGTCCGTCCCGACCTCTCCGGGGAAGGGGAGAAGGAGGAGCCCTTCGCGGTGGTCTTCGCCGCCATGGGCATCACCCAGCGGGAGCTCTCCTACTTCATCCAGGAGTTTGAGCGCACCGGGGCCCTTTCCCGCTCCGTCCTCTTCCTGAACAAGGCGGACGACCCCACCATTGAGCGCATCCTCACCCCCCGCATGGCCCTCACCGTGGCCGAGTACCTGGCCTTTGAGCACGACTACCACGTCCTGGTCATCCTCACGGACATGACCAACTACTGCGAGGCCCTGCGGGAGATCGGGGCGAGCCGCGAGGAGATCCCCGGGCGCCGGGGCTACCCGGGCTACATGTACACCGACCTGGCCACCATCTACGAGCGGGCGGGGGTGGTGGAGGGGAAGAAGGGGAGCGTGACCCAGATCCCCATCCTCTCCATGCCCGACGACGACCGCACCCACCCCATCCCCGACCTCACGGGCTACATCACCGAGGGGCAGATCCAGCTCTCTCGGGAGCTCCACCGCAAGGGCATCTACCCCCCCATTGACCCCCTGCCCTCCCTCTCCCGGCTCATGAACAACGGGGTGGGCAAGGGCAAGACCCGGGAGGACCACAAGCAGGTCTCCGACCAGCTCTACTCCGCCTACGCCAACGGGGTGGACATCCGCAAGCTGGTGGCCATCATCGGCGAGGACGCCCTCACGGAGAACGACCGCCGCTACCTCCAGTTCGCCGACGCCTTTGAGAAGTTCTTCATCAACCAGGGCCAGCAGAACCGCTCCATTGAGGAGAGCCTCCAGATCGCCTGGGCCCTGCTCTCCATGCTGCCCCAGGGCGAGCTTAAGCGGATCTCCAAGGACCACATCGGCAAGTACTACGGCCAGAAGCTGGAAGAGATCTGGGGCACGGCCCTCTAAGGAGGCGGCATGAGCCAGGTGAGCCCCACCCGGATGAACCTTCTGCAAAGGCGGGGGCAGCTCCGCCTGGCCCAGAAGGGGGTGGACCTCCTCAAGAAGAAGCGGGACGCCCTGGTGGCCGAGTTCTTCGGGCTGGTGCGGGAGGCCCTGGAGGCCAGGAAGGCCCTGAACGAGGCCGCCAAGGAGGCCTACGGGGCGCTCCTCCTGGCCCAGGCCTTTGCGGGCCCAGAGGCCGTGGCCGCGGCCGCCCTCGGGGTGCCCCCCCTAAGAGGGGTGGAGGCGGAGGTGGAGAACGTCTGGGGGAGCCGGGTGCCCCGGCTCAAGGTGGACTTCCCCAAAGGGGGGCTTTCCCCCGCCACCCCCGCCCAGGTCCTCGAGGCCCAGCGGGCCTTCCTCCGCTACGCCGAGGCCCTGGTCCGGGTGGCCAACACGGAGACCCGCCTGAAGAAGCTCGGGGAGGAGATCAAGAAAACCACCCGGCGGGTGAACGCCCTGGAGCAGGTGGTCATCCCCGGCATCCGCGGCCAGATCCGCTTCATCCAGCAGGTCCTGGAGCAAAGGGAGCGGGAGGACACCTTCCGCCTGAAGCGCATCAAGGGCAAGATCGAGGCCCGGGAGGCCGAGGAGGGCGGGCGGCCCAACCCCGCTCTGGAAATCGGGGCCGGCCTCTGAGCGCTGGTCCCCCTAGCCCCCCCTGGTCCTTATGGACCGGGGGGGATTTTCCATGGGTTCTTAAGAAAAAAGGGACCTTTGCCTCTATTGGAGAAAAAACCCACAGATGTACCCTGAGGGTGCCCAACACCCCCACCGCCTTCTTGGGCAAGGAGGTGCGCCGTGAAGAAGGCCAAGGACATCATGACCACCGAGGTGGTGCGGATCCAGGGCTCGGCCACGGTGAAGGAGGCCATCAACCTCATGAAGGAGACGGGCCTCAGGGCCCTCCTCGTGGAGCGCCGGAGCGAGGAGGACGCCTACGGCATCGTCACCGAGACGGACATCGTCTATAAGGTCATCGCCTACGGCAAAGACCCGGCCACGGTCCAGGTCCACGAGATCATGACCAAGCCCGTGATCACCGTGAACCCCGACCTAGGGGTGGAGTACGTGGCCCGCCTCTTCGCCAACACCGGCATCCGCCGGGCCCCGGTGATCCAGGGGGAGGTCATCGGCATCGTTTCCGTGACGGACATCCTGCGGAAGGCGGTCTTCTAAGCGTTGCGGGGCCCCCGCCGAAGCCTGGGCTTCGGCGGGGTACTTTCTTGACCTAGTCCAGCAAATTCCCTACACTCTAGGAGGGAGGTCAACAATGAAGCGCCTTATCGGGCTTTTCCTCTTCCTGGTTATGGCCTTGGCCCAGGGCCTGGGCCCCTTCTGGCAGGAGGTCCAGGTTCCGGGCGGGGTGTGTTCCGACGGCTCCCCCTACAGGTTCTACGTGAGCCCCGGGGACCCCAAGCGGGTGGTCCTGGACTTCCAGGGGGGCGGGGCCTGCTGGGACGCGGCCACCTGCGGCCCGGCAAGCCAGACCTACCGCAAGAAGGTGGACCCCCAGGAGCTCCTCCTGGCCCAGGGGATCTACAACCGCATGAGCATCGCCAACCCCTTCTTCGGCTGGACCCACATCTTCGTCCCCTACTGCACCGGGGACCTGCACGTGGGCCAGGCCACGGTGGACTACGGGGGCTTTAGGGGCCACCACCAGGGGGCCCGGAACGCCCTGGCGGTTTTGGAGTACCTCTTCCGGAACCACCCCCAGGCGGAGCGGGTCTTTGTCACCGGCTGCAGCGCCGGGGCCTACGGGGCGGTGTTCTGGGCGGACAAGGTGCTCTCCACCTACAAAAACGCCCAGGTGGCCCTCTGCGGGGACGCGGGGGTGGGGGTGGCCACGGAGGACTTCCCCGGCTTTAGGGTCTGGAACCCCCGCTACCCCGACCTCCCCGGCCTCTCCCCTAGGCCCCAGGTGGCGGAGATCTACGCCGCCCTGGCCCAGGCCTACCCCAAGGCGGCCATCGCCCAGTACACCACCGCCCTGGACGGGACCCAGATCTTCTTCTACGGGCTCATGAAGGGGGAGAGGACCCCCTCCGAGGCCACGGCCCGGGAGTGGGCGGCCCGCGCCCTCCAGGCGGTGACCCTCCCGGCCCAGGCCCAGAACTACACCTTCTTCCTGGCCCCGGGGTCCCAGCACTGCATCCTGCCCCGGCCGGAGCTCTACACCCTCAAGGTGGGGGAGACAGGTTTCCTGGACTGGCTAAGGGCTCTTTCGGAAGGGAAGGTGCCCCCTAGGGTCCGGCCTTAGGCCGTCCTAGGGTGGCGAACCACCCCTTGAGCCCGGGGTAAAGGGCGAGGAGGAGGCGGTGCCCCTTTTTCCGGTCCAGGGGGGCCGCCTCCAGAAGCGCCCTCAGGGGGGCGTCGCCTTTTTCCCTCAGGAGGGCTTCCGCCTTTAGGGTGAAGTGGGCCTGGAACCAGAGGGCGGTTTTCAGGTTCCCCCGCCTTTTCTCATAGGCGGAAAGGCGCCGTTCCTCGGGGTCCAGGGCCGCGAGATACCGCGACCAGGCGAGGAGGTGCTCCTTGAGGTCGGGCCGGGCCCCAAGGCCTAGGAGGAAGAGGTAGTTGGCCAGAAACTCATCCAGCCAGCGGGCCCCCGTGCGCAAGCGGAAGGCCACCTGCACCGCGTGGGCGTACTCGTGGCCCAGGGTGAGGTCCAGGAAGAAGGGGATCTCCCCGGGCGGGGGCCCCAGGGGGAGGAGGAGGGCCCTCAGGCGGTGGAGGAGGCGTTCGGGGTAGCGGGCGGGGGCGAAGAGGCTTAGGCGCCCCCCTTCCGTGCGCTGGAAGGGGAGGCCGTAGGGGTAGGGGAGGCGGGCCCGCCAGTCCCCTTCCGAGAGCACGTAGAGGGTGACCGGGGGAAGGGGGGCGTAGGCGGTGTAGACCCTGCGCAGGTCCAGGAGGTAGGCCCTGAGGTTTTCCGCCCGGAGCTCCGCCCCCTCCGAGGCGAAGGCCGGGAGGTGGGGGTGGGGGAGGGCTTTCATATCACCTCGCGGAAGCCGATGCGCTCCGCCTGGGCCTGGAGCTCCCGCCTCAGGGCCTGGTGCTGGGGTTTGGAGAGGGTGGGGTCTTCCTCCAGGATGCGCTTGGCCAGGGCCCGGGCCTTCTCTATGATCTCCGTGTCCTCCGCCAGGTCCCCGAGGCGGAGCTCGGGGTAGCCCGACTGGCGGGTGCCCCGGAGTTCCCCGGGGCCCCTAAGCTTCAGGTCCATCTCCGCGATGTAGAACCCGTCCGTGGAGGCCTCCAGCACCTTGAGGCGCTTGAGGGTGGCCCGGCTCGCCTCCCCGGCGATGAAGAGGGCGTAGCCCTCGAGGCCCCCCCGCCCCACCCGGCCCCTAAGCTGGTGGAGCTGGGCCAGGCCGAAGCGCTCCGCGTTCTCCACGACGATGAGGGTGGCCTTGGGGATATCCACCCCCACCTCTATGACCGTGGTGGAGACCAGAAGGTCAAAGGCCCCCTGGCGGAAGGCCTCCATCACCTCCTCCTTCTCCCGGGCGGGCATGCGGCCGTGGAGGAGGGCCAGCCTGGCCTCGGGGAGGAGGCCCTTGAGTTCCTCGTAAAGGGCGGTGGCCGCTTTTAACTCCAGGGCCTCGGACTCCTCGATGGCCGGGGCCACCACGAAGACCTGGTGGCCCTTCCTGATCTCCTCCCGGGCGAAGGCGTAGGCCTGGAGGCGGAGGGCGTGGGGGAGGACCTTGGTCTTCACGGGCTTCCGCCCCGGGGGCATCTCGTCCAGGACGCTCACCTCCAGGTCCCCGTAGAGGGTGAGGGCCAGGGAGCGGGGGATGGGGGTGGCGGACATGACGAGGACGTCTGGGGGGTGCTGGGCCATCTTGAGGAGGGCCCGGCGCTGTAAGACCCCGAAGCGGTGCTCCTCGTCCACCACCGCCAGGCCCAGGTCCCGAAACCCCACCCCTTCCTGGATGAGGGCGTGGGTGCCCACCGCCACCTGGGCCTCGCCGCTTTTTAGCCTCTCCAAGACCCCCCGCCGCTCCCGCTCCCCCATGGAGCCCAGGAGGAGCTCCACCTTCACCCCCAGGGGGAAGAGGTAGCGGAGGAGGTTCTCGTAGTGCTGCCGGGCCAGGATCTCCGTGGGGGCCATGAGGGCCCCTTGGGCCCCGTTCTTGGCGGCGAGGAAGAGGGCGAAGGCCGCCACCACCGTCTTCCCCGAGCCCACGTCCCCCTGGAGGAGGCGGGCCATCTGCCGGGGGCTTTGCATGTCCTTGGCGATCTCCCCCATGACCCGCTCCTGGGCCCGGGTGAGGGGGAAGGGGAGGGCCTTCCTGAAGGCCTCCACCCAGGCCTCCTCCACCCGGAACGCCCGGCCCAGGACCAGGCCCCCAGCGTCCAGGAGGGCCTTGAGCTCCAGAAGCAGGTACTCGTCAAACTTCAGGCGGAGGAGGGCCCGGGCGAGCTCCCGTTCGTCCTCGGGGAAGTGGATGGCCTTGAGGGCGAAGCTAAAGTCCATGAGCCCGTGCTCCTCCCGGTAGGCCGAAAGGGGGTCCTCCAGGGGGAGGGCCTTTTCCAGAGCCCGGTGGACCGTGCGCCTCAAGAAGGCCTGGCCCACCCCTTCCTTGGCGGGGTAGATGGGGACGATGCGGCCCGTGGAGAGGGACTCCGTCCCCTCGTCCTCAAAGTGCTCCACGTAGAGCTGCACCCCCCCCTGGCGCCGCACCTTCCCGGTGACGATGAGGCTCGCCCCTTCCTGGATCTGGTTCAGGACCCAGGTCTGGTTGAACCACACCAGGGTGAGCCGCCACCCCCAGGCGTCCACCGCCCTCACCTGGACCAGGGTCATCCCCTTCTTGGGGGTCTTGACCAGCTCCTTGGAGAGGACCTTGACGCTTAAGGTGGCCTTCTGGCCGTCCTCCAGGTAGCGCACCCCGGGGAGGGCCCGGCGGTCCTCGTAGCGGCGGGGGAAGTAGAGGAGGACGTCCCGCACCGTCCTTAGGCCGAGTTCAGCGAGCCTCTTCCGGCTCTGGGGGGGGACGAGGGGGTGGGCGGGGTCCTCGAGGCCCATCCGCCCCCCGCCTTTGGAGGGGGGCTCCTTCCGCGCCTCTTCCCCGTCCTCCAGGAGGGCTAGGGCCTGCTCCAGCGCCTTCCTTCGCTCCTCCGGGGTCTTCGCCCCGTAGCCCTGGAAGAGGGCCCGGATCTCGGGGAAGGGCCGGGCCAGGTTCTCCACCAGGGCCTCGAGGCCCCCCATGACCACCCGGTCTTGGGCCCCGTCCTTGAGCTCCAGGAGAAGGGGCTTGCGGAGCCTGGCCTTGAGCTCCCCTTCCGTCACGGTCTTCATGATACCCTTAGGCCTGTGAGCCGGGTGGAACGGTTGGAAAACGGGCTCCTCGTGGCCTTGGAGGAGCGGGACTACCCCGGGGTGGCCTTCCAGTTCCTCCTCCCTGCAGGGGCGGTGAACGAACCCTTTCCCGGGGCGAGCACCCTTTTGGAGGGGTGGCTCTGGAAGGGGGCGGGGGGCTTGGACGCGGAGGGGCTTGCGGGGGCCTTGGACGCCCTTGGGGTGCGGCGGGGAAGCGGGGCGGGGCTGGAGTACACCGCCTTCAGCGCCGCCTTCCTCCCCGAGGTCTTGGAGGAGGTCTTCCGCCTCTACGCCCTGCTCCTCACCGAGCCTTGGCTTAAGGGGGAGGACCTCCCCGCGGTGAAGAGCGTGGCCCTCCAGGCCCTAAGGGCCCAGGAGGACCAGCCCGCGAGGAAGCTTTTTTCCGAGCTCAGGAAGCGGGTCTTCCGCTCCCCCCACGGGCGGGATCCCCTGGGGGAGGAGGAGGCCATTCGGGGGGCCACCCCGGAGGCCCTCAGGGAGGACTTCGCCCGCCGCTACACCCCGGAAGGGGCCATCCTGGCCGTGGCCGGCGGGGTGGACTGGGGGCGGCTTAGGGGGGCCCTGGAACCCCTCCTCGCCTGGCGGGGGGAGGGGGTGGGTTACCCCACCCCTGAGCTTTCCGAGCCCAGCCGCCTCCTCCTAAAGCGCCCCACGGCCCAGGTGCAGATCGGCCTGGCCTACAAGGACGTGGGGCCAGAGGACCCAGGGTTCTACGCGGCGAGGCTGGCCCTCGAGGCCCTCTCCGGGGGGATGGCGAGCCGCCTCTTCACCGAGGTGCGGGAGAAGCGGGGCCTGGTCTACGCGGTCTCCGCCTTCCCCGCCGGGGTCAAGGGCCAGGGCCTCCTCATGGCCTACGCGGGCACCACCCCCGAGCGGGCGGGGGAGACCCTGAAGGTCCTGAGGGAAGAGGTGGAACGGCTTTCCGAGGGGATCACGGAGGACGAGTTCCAGCGGGCCAAGGTGGGCCTGAAGACCGCCTTGGTCCTTGCGGACGAGTCCGTGCGGAGCCGGGCGGCCTCCATGGCCCGGGACCTCTTCATGCTGGGCCGGGTCCGCCCCCTCTCCGAGATCGAGGGCGCCCTGGAGGCCCTCACCCTGGAGGGGGTGAACGCCTACCTACAGGCCCACCCCTACCGCGACCCCTGGGTGGGGCTTCTGGGGGAGGTGAACGATGTTTCGTGAAGCGACCCTGAAAAACGGCCTGAAGGTGGCGGCGGAGATCCTTCCCGAGGCTCGGAGCGTGGCCCTGGGCTACTTCGTGAGAACGGGGGCCCGGGACGAGCGTCCGGAGGAGAGCGGGGTGAGCCATTTCCTGGAGCACATGGTCTTCAAGGGCCCGGAAGGCATGGACGCCCTTTCCGTGAACCTGGCCTTTGACCGCCTGGGGGCCCAGTACAACGCCTTCACCTCCGAGGAGGCCACGGTGTACTACGGGGCGGTGCTTCCGGAGCACGGGCCTTCCCTCCTCGCGCTTTTCTCCCGCCTCATGCGCCCCGCCCTCCGCCCGGAGGACTTTGAGGTGGAGCGGCAGGTGATCCTGGAGGAGATCGCCCGCTACCAGGACCGCCCGGGGTACGTGGCCTACGAGTGGGCCCGGAAGGGGTTTTTCGGGGACCACCCCTTGGGCCAAAGCGTCCTGGGGACGCCGGAGACCATTCGGGCCCTCACCCCTGCCGCCATGGCCCGCTACCACCACAGGCGCTACCGCACGGGGAACATGGTCCTCCTCGCCACGGGGCGGGTGGACTTTGAGGCCTTCCTCGCCCAGGCGGAGGCCCTCACGGAGGGGTTCCCCGGGGGAGAGGCGGAAAGGGCCTACCCCCCCCTCGTCCCCCAGGTGGGCCTTTCGGAAAGGCCCTACGAGAAGGCCAGCCAGCTCTACCTGGTGGCCCTCTTCCCCGGCTTCGCCTACCAGGAGGAGGCCCGCTTCGCCGCCCAGGTCCTGGCCTACCTCCTGGGGGAGGAGGGCTCGGGGCGGCTCCACTTCGCCCTGGTGGACCGGGGCCTGGCGGAGGTGGCGGCCTTTGGGCACGAGGAGGGGGACCGGGCGGGCTTCTTCCACGCCTACGTGCAGGCGGACCCCGCCTATAGGGGAGCGGTCCTCGAGGCCCTGGAGGAGACCCTGGCCCGCCTGGAGCGGGAAGGGGTGGGGGAGGAGGAGGTGGAGCGGGCCAAAACCCCCCTGGCCACGGGCCTGGTCTTCGCGGGGGAAACCCCCATGGGGCGGCTTTTCCACCTGGGCCTGGAGTACCTCTACACGGGCTACCCCCTTACCCTGGAGGAGGCCAAGGCCCGCCTTCTCCGGGTGACCGCGGAGGAGGTGAACGCCCTCCTGGAGCGGGGCTTTCTCCGCCAAGGCTTCTACCAGCTCCTCCTTCCCCATGAGCCCTAGGGCCCTCCTCGCCGCCCTGGTCACCATCCTCTTTTGGGCCAGCGCCTTCGCCGCCATCCGCGCGGGGCTTAGGGGCCTCGAGGCCGGCCACCTGGTCCTCCTCCGCTTCCTGGTGGCGGGGGGGGTTCTCCTCCTCCTCGCCCCCCTCCTCAGGGTGCGCCCGCCCCGCAGGGAGGACCTTCCCCGGCTCTTCCTCCTGGGCTTCCTCGGCATCACCCTCTACCACACCGCCTTGGTCTACGGGGAAAAGACCGTCACCGCGGGGGCGGCGAGCCTCCTCATCGCCTCGGGGCCCATCTTCACCGCCCTCCTCGCCCGCTTCCTCCTGGGGGAGCGCCTGGGGAGGAGAGGGGCCTTGGGGATGGGCCTGGCCTTCCTCGGCGTGGCCCTCATCGCCTTCGGGGAGGGGGGTGGGGTGGGGGTGAGCCCGGGGGCCTTTCTCGTCCTCCTCTCCGCCCTCTCCACCGCCTTCTACTTCGTCCTGCAAAAGCCCCTTTTCGCCCGCTACACCGCCTGGGAGATGACGGTCTACACCCTTCTCCTCGGCACCCTGCCCCTTCTCGTCTTCCTGCCCGGCCTGCCGCAGGCCCTAAGGGAGGCCCCCCGGGAGGCCCTCTTGAGCGCGGTCTACCTGGGGGTCTTCCCCGGGGCCCTGGCCTACCTCACCTGGACCTACGCCCTTTCCCTCACGGGGGCGGCCCGGCTTTCCTCCTTCCTCTACCTTTCCCCGGCCCTGGCCATCCTCATCGCCTGGGTCTGGCTTAAGGAGGTGCCTTCCCCCTTGAGCCTCCTGGGGGGGGCTCTGGCCCTCCTTGGGGTCCTCCTGGTGAACCTCCGCCGGTAGCGTAGAATCTCCTCGGGAGGCTAGATATGGAGATCCGCACGGTGGGTGTGGTGGGCGCGGGCCAGATGGGCTCGGGGATCGCCCAGGTGGCGGCCCAGGCGGGTTACGGGGTGGTCCTGGTGGACGTGTCGGAAAGCGTCCTGGAACGGGCGCTCTCCACCATCCGGCGCTCTTTGGACAGGTTCCTGGAAAAGGGGCGGATCACCCAAGAAGACCGTGAGGCCACCTTGGGCCGTATCCGCACCAGCCTCCGCCTGGAGGACCTAGCGGAGGCCGACCTCATCGTGGAGGCCATCGTGGAGGACGAGGGGGCCAAGCGGGCCCTTTGGGAGAGGCTGGGGGCCTTGGCCAAGGGGGAGGCCATCCTGGCCAGCAACACCAGCTCCATCCCCATCACCGCCTTAGCCCGCTACTCGGGGGCCCCGGAGCGCTTCATCGGCATGCACTTCTTCAACCCCGTCCCCCTCATGCCCTTGGTGGAGGTGATCCGGGGGGCCCTCACCGCCGAGGCCACCCGGGACCGGGTGGTGGAGGCGGCGAGGCGCATGGGGAAGACCCCCCTCGAGGTCCAGGACTACCCCGGCTTCGTCTCCAACCGCCTCCTCATGCCCATGATCAACGAGGCCATCGAGGCCCTGCGGGAGGGGGTAGCCACCAAGGAGGCCATCGACGGGGTGATGCGCCTGGGCATGAACCACCCCATGGGGCCCCTGGAGCTTGCGGACTTCATCGGCCTGGACACCTGCCTCGCCATCATGGAGGTCCTCCACCGGGGCTTCGGGGACGACAAGTACCGCCCTTCCCCTCTCCTCCGCCGCATGGTCCAGGCGGGGCTTCTGGGCCGCAAGACGGGCCGGGGGTTCTACACCTACGACGAGAAGGGGAACAAGGTGGGGTAAGCACCCCAAGAGGGTAGGCCCCAGGGGGTGGGGGGCTGGAAAGGCTTCCAATCCCGGGCTAGACTGGAGGCATGGAGCTTCCACGCGCCTACGGCCTCCTCCTCCACCCCACGAGCCTTCCCGGCCCCTACGGGGTGGGGGTGCTGGGGGAGGAAGCCCGGGGGTTTCTCCGCTTCCTCCACCGCTTCGGCGGGCGCTATTGGCAGGTCCTCCCCCTGGGCCCCACGGGCTACGGGGACTCCCCCTACCAGTCCTTCAGCGCCTTCGCGGGGAACCCCTACCTCGTAGACCTTAGGCCTTTGGAGGAGGCGGGCTACCTCCGCCTCGAGGACCCCGGCTTCCCCCAAGGGCGGGTGGACTATGGCCTCCTCTACCGCTGGAAGTGGCCCGCCCTAAGGGCGGCCTTCCAGGGCTTTTTGGAAAAGGCGCCAAGGTCGGAGCGAGAAGCCTTTGAGGCCTTCCAGGAGCGGGAAGGGGCCTGGCTTAGGGACTACGCCCTCTTCATGGCCCTAAAGGCCCGGCACGGGGGGCTTCCCTGGAACGCCTGGCCCCACCCGTTGCGCCTCAGGGAGGAGGCCGCGCTTAGGAGGGCGGAAGGGGAGCTGGCCCAGGAGGTGGCCTTCCACGCCTGGACCCAGTGGCTCTTCTTCCGCCAGTGGGGCGCCTTGAAGGAGGAGGCGGAGGCCTTGGGGGTGGAGCTCATCGGGGACATGCCCATCTTCGTGGCCGAGGACTCCGCGGAGGTCTGGGCCCACCCCGGGTGGTTCCACCTGGACGAGGAGGGCCGGCCCACGGTGGTGGCCGGAGTGCCCCCGGATTACTTCTCGGAAACGGGCCAGCGCTGGGGCAACCCCCTCTACCGCTGGGACGTGTTGGAGCGGGAGGGGTTTTCCTTTTGGGTGGAGCGCCTGGGGAAGGCCCTAGAGCTTTTCCACCTGGTGCGCATCGACCACTTCCGGGGGTTTGAGGCCTACTGGGAGATCCCCGCCTCCTGCCCCACCGCGGTGGAGGGGCGGTGGGTGAAGGCCCCGGGGGAAAAGCTCTTCGCCCGCATAGAGGAGGTCTTCGGCCGGGTGCCCATCCTGGCGGAGGACCTCGGGGTCATCACCCCCGAGGTGGAGGCCCTAAGAGACCGGTTCGGCCTCCCGGGGATGAAGGTCCTGCAGTTCGCCTTTGACGGGGGGCGGGAGAACCCCTTCCTCCCCCACAACTACCCCCCCCACGGCCGGGTGGTGGTCTACACCGGCACCCACGACAACGACACCACCTTAGGCTGGTACCGCACCGCCACCCCCCACGAGCGGGCCTTCCTGGCCCAGTACCTTTCCGAGTGGGGCCTAGGCTTTGAGAGGGAAGAGGAGGTGCCCTGGGCCCTCATGGCCTTGGGGATGAAGTCCGTGGCCCGGCTTGCGGTCTTCCCCGTGCAGGACGTGCTGGCCCTGGGCTCCGAGGCCCGGATGAACTACCCCGGGCGCCCCGCGGGCAACTGGGCCTGGCGCCTTTTCCCAGGGGCCCTCACCGAGGCCCACGGGGCGCGGCTTCTCGCCCTGGCCCAAGACACGGGGCGGGTTTAGGGGCCCCGGTAGAGCCGCCGTTCCGCCTCTATGGCCGCCCGGAGCTCCTGGTACTCCTTGAGGAGCTCCGTGGTGGCCCGTTCCTTCAAAAGGGCCTTCACCTCCTCCAGCCTCTCGGTGTAGTAGGCCTCCCGCAGGCGGGCCAGGGCCTTTTCCAAGACCTCTTTCCGCTTGGGGTCCTCCAGGGCCGGGGCCAGGAGGAGCCTTTCAAAAAGAAGACCCCCCGCTTCCTTTTTCCCCAGGACCCGGCGGAGGTGGTCCCTCCGGGGGTCCTTCTGGGCGCTTTCCAGAAACTCCCCTAGAAGGGAGCCCTCGGGAGGCCAGACCCTATCCGCGATGAAGCGGACCGTCTCCGCAAAGGCCTCCTCCGGTGCGGAGAGGGCCAGGGCCATCACGTCCAGCTCCAGGAGGAGGGTCCGGTTTTGGGGGAGGGGTTTGGGGGGAGCAGGGGGTGGGGCCGCTTTCCGCCCCTTGCGGGCTAGGGCCTCCAGGTAGTCCTCCAGGGCCTTGGGCCTGAGGCCGAGCTCGGTGATGGCCACCGCCTTGAGCCTCTCCGCCACCGGGTCAAAGGGTTCGGGGGAGAGCATCCTGGGGGCGAGCCTCTCCAGCACCTTGCGCTTGGCCTCGGGGCGGCTCAGGTCCAGGCCTTGGGCCGCCTCCCGGAAGCGGAACTCCACCTCGGGCAGGGCCTCCTCCAGGGCCTTCTGAAAGAGGGCCGGGCCGCCCGCGGCCAGGAGGAGTTCCCCCGGGTCCTTGGCGGGGAGGCGCACGGCGAAGAAGAGGAACCGGCGGGCCACCTCCAGGTCCAGGCTCTGCAGGGTGGCCCTCTGGCCCGCCTCGTCCGCGTCAAAGGCCAGGTAGACCTCCAGGACCTCCGCCTTCTTCAAGAGGGCCGCCTGGGCCTCGGAAAGCCCCGAGCCCAGGACGGCCACCGTCTCGGGGAAGCCCATCTGGTGCAGGGCGATGGCGTCAAAAAGCCCTTCCACCACGATGGCCCTGCGCTTTTCCCGCATGGCCTCCTTGGCCTCGGGGTAGGCGAAGAGGACCTCCCGCTTGCGGAAAAGGGGGGTTTCGGGGGTGTTCAGGTACTTGGGGGTTTCCTCCCCAAGGGCCCTCCCCGTAAAGGCCACGATCCGCCCCAGGGCGTCCTTGATGGGGAAGGTGATGCGGCCCCTGAGGCGGTCGTAGGGCCGGCCCTCCTTTTCCGCCAGCACCCCCGCCTTAAGCCCCTCCTCGGGGGTGAAGCCCTTTTGGGCCAGGAAGGTGAGGAGCCCGTCCCCCTTGGGGGGGGCGTAGCCCAGCCCGAAGCGGGCGACGCTCTCCTCGGAAAGCCCTCGAGCCCTCAGGTAGGCCAGGGCCTCGGGGTGGGTTTGGAGGTTTTCCTGAAAGTAGGCCTGGGCCGCCTTCAGGAGGTCCAGAAGCTCCCTGCGGGGCCCCGCACCCCCCAGGGGGGCGAGGGCAATCCCGGCCTCTTCCGCCAGGCGTTCCAGGGCCCCCCGGAAGTCCAGGCCCTCCATGCGCTCCACAAAGGCGAAGAGGTCCCCCCCCGCCTTGCAGCCGAAGCAGTGGAAGAGGCCCTTGTCCTCGTCCACGTAGAAGGAGGGGGTCTTCTCCTGGTGGAAGGGGCAAAGCCCTTTCCACCGGCCCTTGCCCGCGGGCTTCAGGGCCACGTACCGCCCCACCACTTCCCGAAGGGAAAGGCGGGCCTTAATGGCCTCTACCGCCTGGGCCACGTCCATACGGGCTTCCCCCTACCCCAAAGCCTGCGCACCCACTCCCCCAGGATACCGTACCCCCGGAGCTTGGGGGCCACCCTTTCCTCCCACCCTCCGCCCCCGGAGGCCCGGAGGAGGTAGGCCCGCCAGGCCTGAAGGAAGGGGAGGCTTGGGGTGAAGCCCAGGAGGTGCCCCACCCCCTCCCCCTCCTCCAGGAGGAGCTGGGCCCTGAGGAGGCGGGCGAGCTCCAGCTGGACCGCGAAGCCGGTCTTGTGGGTGTGGTAGAGGAGGTGCTGGGAGAGGGCCTTGGCCTTCCTCGGGCTTTGGGGCCAGAGGTAGAGGCTTAAGGTGGAGAGGGCCAGGTGGTAGACGTAGGGGTTGGGGAGCGTCCGCCCCGCCTTCAGGGCCTCCTTCAGGAGGGGCCTGGGGTCTAGGCCCTTCCGCCAGCGGTCCAGGGCCTGGGCCAGGTCGGCCAGGGCCCGGCCGTCGGGGTGGGTGTGGGCTTCCTCCAGGAGGTCTATTCGGAATCGGCCCCTTAAGGTGGAGGCGGCCAGGAGGGCCGCGGCCAGCCAGGGGTGGGGGGCTTGGCGGTAGGCCGCCTCTCCCAGGGCCAGGGCCTCGTGAAGCCTCCCCGTCTCCAAGAGGAGCCTAAGGCGGGTGGCTTGGAAGCGGGCCCAGGCCTCCCGTTCCTCCGGGGGCGGGGGGGCTTTCAGGATCTTTCCCGCTTCCTCGTGCCGCCCCAGGTCCATGAGGAGGCCCGCCCGGAGGGCCTCTACCTCCGCTTTCAAGGCGGGGGGGAGGTGGGGATGGGGGGGAGGGAGGTGGGCCAGGGCGAGCTGGGGCTGGAAGCCCCGCCAGAGGAGGCCCGCCAGGAGAAGCCGGGCCTCGGTGGCCTCCAGGGGGTAGGGCTTTAGGGCGGGGAGGAGGTTGGCAAGCTCCGGGGCGCTTGGGGCTTTGCGGAGCCTCCGGTAGGCCTCGAGGGCGGGGTCCTTGGCCCTAAGGCCCCCCCGGGCCCCTTCCCCCAGGCCGAGGCTGGCCCGGGCGTCCTGCCTTTCCCTTTCCAGGGCGGGCCTCATGGCTTCTGGGGCCGCCCTTAGGGCCCGTTCGTAAAGGGAAAGGGCCCGCTCCGGGTGCCCCCGGTTCCAGGCGGCGTGGGCCAGGGCCCGGTACACCCGGGCCGCCTTTTCGCCCTCCCCGGCCTCCTCCAGGAGCCTGGCCGCGAGGAGGTAGGCCCCTTGGGCCAATAGGCGCTGGGCCGCTTCCCGGCGCCACCCATGGGCCTCTTCCTCCAGGACCAACCCCCGGGCCGCCTGCCCCACCTCGGGGAGGGGCAGAAGCCAGGCCCCTTGGGTTCGGATGAGGCCTTCGGCCTCGAGGCGCTGCCCGTCAAAAGGCCCCACCAGCTCCTCCAGAAGCGCTGGCGTGGCCCGGCCCAGGACCCCAAGGGCGAGAAGGGCCTTCCGCTCCCGGTGGGGCAGGCCGTCCAGGGCGGGCTGCAGGGTCCAGGGAAGGGGCGGGCGGGTCCGTTTTAGGGCCAGGTGGGGCGCCCATAGGGGCTTGCGGCTTTCCACCAGGAGGAAAAGGCCTTCCGGAGGACGCTCAAGAAAGCGGGCCAAGGTGCGGTCGGGAAGGTGGAGGTCCTTGAGGACCAGAAGGAAAGGGCCGAGCCGGGCCAGGCTTGCGGTCCAGGCCTGGAGGATCCTTTCCTCCAGGACCTCCCGCGGCCAGGGGGGGCGTTCTCCAAGCCCCAAGCTGTAGGCCAAAGCGGTCCTTTCCTCCCCTTCCAGGCCTTCCAGGGCCCCTTCCGCCTCCCCGAAAAGCTCCTCCGCGGCCCGTTTCAGGCTTTCCCTCAAGGGGGTTTCCGGCCCCATCCGCTCCAGGACCGCTACGGGGAGCCTCATCCCCGGGGCCTTTCTCCGCAGGAAGGCCTCCAGGAGGAAGCTTTTCCCGCTTCCCGGGGGCCCCGTGAGGAGGGCCCGCCTCTGGGTCCGAAGATCCCTTTCCAAGGCGTCCAGGAGGGCCTCCTCCTCCGGGGTGAGCTGGAGCCCCACCCCTTCCACTTGCAGAAGGGGAAAGGGCCCCAGGCCCGGAAGCGCCTCCTCGCCCAGGAGGTGGGCCTTCGCCCCCGGGGCCAGGTCCAAGGTGGCGGGGTCCGCTAGGACGCTTCCCGTGGGGGCGGCTTTGGAAAGCCGCTCCGCCAGGGCCACCACCGGCCCCACCGCCGTGGGCCGGCCGGCGAGGCCATCCCCCAAAGGGGTCCAGAGCACCTCCCCGCTGGCCACCCCCGCCCGGGCGGGCCAGGGGCTTCTCCGGACCATGGCCAGGGCGGCCTCCAGGGCGCGGTGGGCCTCGAGGCCCCTCGCCCGGGGCGCGCCGAAGAGGACCAGGACCCCATCCCCTGGGAAGGCGTGCACGTGGCCCCCGTGGGCCCGGGCGGCCTGGGCCGCGCGGGTGAGGGTTTCCTGCACCGCTTCATAGGTGGGGTGGAGGCCCTTCTGGAACCCCCTTGTGGAGCCCACCAGGTCAAAGAAGACCACGCTCACCCAGCGCCTTTCCCGGGGCAGGGTGACCCCCAGGGCCTGGCCGCAGGCCATGCAGAAGCGGGCCTCGGGGGGGTTCTTCTGGCCGCAGGAGCAGCGCATCAGCGGAAGAGCATGAGGGGGGGGCTTAGGAGGACCTCGGCCCTTTTCGGCATAGGGCCTTCCCAGTAGACCACCACCTTGGCCCCCGCCTCCAGGAGGTAGAACCCTCCCCCCAAGGGGGTAGTCTCCCCCCCTAGGCGGTAGCGGGGGCCTTCCCGGCGGAGGAAGGCCTCGCCCTCCAAGGGCCCCACCGCCTCCGCCACGCCGTGGAGGAGGGCCTTGAGGGGGCCTGTGGGGGTGGGCGGGGGGCCCCGGTCAAAGGCGTAGACCACCCCCGCGGGGGTTTTGGCCTCCACCAAGGGGCTTCCCCAGGGCTCGGGGAAGAGGAAGACCTCCTCCCGGTGGGCGGAGAACCGCTCCAGGAAGCTTTCTGGGCTTTCCTCTATGGGCCTTGGGGTCATGGGAAAAGTCTAAGCCCCCCCAAGGGGGGCTTGCTAGGGGGGTTTGGCCGTTACCGGCTGAAGGATACGGAGACGCTACCGGAGAAGGTCTTGTTTACGGTGTAGGTCTGGCCGTTCACCTTTAGGGTGCCTTGGAGGCTACCGGAGCGGCTTACGGTGTACCCCGACTGGCTGAAGGTGAGGGTGTCGGTGGTGGAGACGGTCAGGCTTAGGTCGCTTACCTGGTAGGTGTTCCCTTTGTACTGCAGGGTGAACCCGCCGGTTTCCGTGAAGTTACCCGAGAGGGTCACGCTGGTTTGGCTGCTGTTAAAGGTGAGAGCACCTTGGTAGGAGAGATTCACGTTTTCTAGCGCGGTGGGCTCGGGCCGGTTAACCCTACAGGTCCCCGTGAGACTCCCGCTGAGCTGGAGAGAGGTTTCGCTGGCCGAAACCGTGAGGTTAGAGGTCAGGGTGCCGCCGGCGGGGCAGGCGACGGAGGAGGTGGCGCTCATGGAGCTCTGGGGGCTTAGGCCCATGGGGTTGTAAGTGGGGGCGATGTAGGGGGCGAGGGCGGTTAGTATGGCTTCCACCTCCGTTTGGCTTGGCGCGGTGTTACCGGAGCTCTGGTTTTGGCTGCCGCAACCGCTTAGCAGAGCACTTAGAAAAAGCATCAGCCCAAAAAGGCTTTTGAACCTCTTCATGGCTTCACAAATATCCTTTTCTTTGCGCTTTTGTCAAGCTTTGGGGCTCAGTGCAGGGTGCGTCCGGGTAAGGAGAGGACCAGGTTGGCCGCAAGCTGGAGGGCCGCCCCCTTGTCCAGGTGCTGGTTGCCGTTCCCGCACTTGGGGGAGAGGACGCACCGGGGGCAGCCCTCCTCGCAGGGGCACCCTTTCAGGAGTTCCAGGGTGGCCCGGATCCAGTCGGGGAAGCGCCGGGCCGCGGCCCGCGCGTACCCTACCCCGCCCGGGTAGCCGTCGTAGATGAAGACCGTGGGGCCGCCCCCCGAGGGGAGGGGGCGGGGGTAGACGGGGTAGGAGAGCCCCCCGATGTCCTGCCGCTCCGCCAGGACGAAAAGGGGCAGGAGGCCGATCATGGCGTGCTCCAGGGCGTGGATCCCCCCGGGGATCCTGTGGGGCGGGAGGACCTCGGGGGGGTGGAACCAGAGGGCTTCCGTGGGGAAGGCGATCTCGGGAAGGAAAAGGGGCACCTCCTCCAGGACGCTTCCCGTATAGAAGCGCTTCTTCACGTACCCCACCACCCGCTCCCTTAGGAGGACCCGGCCCACCCAGACCCCATGGCCCACGGGCTCCCCCGAGAGGACCTCGAGGTCCATCTCCGCCCGGGGCTCGGTGTAGTAGTCCTCCAGGGCCGGCAGGAGCCAGATCTCCCGCTTCAGGGGGTCTATGTTCCGCACCAGGAAGCTTTCCCCCTGGTGGAGGTAGACCGCCCCCGGGTGGGCCTCCCAGTAGGCCTGGCGCTCGTCCAAATGGCCCAGCACCTCCCCGTCGGGGCCCCTGAGGGTAAAGGTGGCTCCTAGGCCCCTCAAGGAGAGGTCCCGGTGGGGGTGGCGTTTGGGGGTGTAGAAGCGGCCCCCCTTTTCCCTGAGCTCCCCTAGGGCCTCCGGGCAGGGGACCTCCTCCCGGGTGAGGGGGAGTTCGTAGGCCGCGGCGTGGAGGTGAAGGGGGCAGAGGACGGGGTTCTTGGGGTCGGCCACCGCCTCCTCCGGGGGGCTTTGGAGGAGGAGTTCAGGCCGGTGGAGGAAGTACTCGTCCAGGGGGTCTTCCCGGGGGATGTAGACCACGAGGGCCCGCCTCCCCCCCCGCCCCGCCCGCCCGGCCCTTTGCCAGAAGGAGGCGATGGAGCCGGGGTAGCCCAGGAGGACCACCGCGTCCAGCTCCCCGATGTCCACCCCGAGCTCCAGGGCACTGGTGGCCACCAGGACCCGGACCTCGCCCCGCTTTAGGCCCTCCTCCAGGGCCCGGCGGGCCTTTGCGGTGTAGCCCGCCCGGTAGGGGCGCACCAGGGGGTGGTCCGCGTAGCGGGCCACGAGCTCCGCCGCCTTTCTAGCGTTGGCGAAGACGATGCCCCTAAGCCCCCCCTCGGCCAGGGTGCGGGCCAGGTGGGCGGCCTCCAGGAGGGGGCTCCGCCGCCTTTCCCCCTTCTTGTCCAGGGCTTTGGGAGGAAGCACCAGAAGCTCCCGTTCCGAGCGGGCCACCTCCTCCCAAAGCTCCAGGAAGGGGAGGCCCGTGAGCTCCTCCGCGTGGGCCTTGGCGTTCCGTATGGTGGCGCTTGCGGCGATCACCTGGGGGTTTGCCCCGTAGTGGCGGGCCAGGCGGAGGAGGCGCCTTAGGACCCAGGCCACGTGGGTTCCGAAGACCCCCCGGTAGGCGTGGAGCTCGTCCAGGACCAGGTAGCGGAGCCGGGCCAGGAAGTGGGCCCACGCCCCGTGCCGGGGCAGGAGGCCGAAGTGGAGCATGTCCGGGTTGGTGAGGAGGACCGTTCCCCTTTCCCTGGCCTCCTTGCGCACCTCCGAGCGGGTGTCCCCGTCGTAGGGGAAGATCCCCTCCACCCCTAGGGCCTTTCCCATGGCCTTGAGGCGCTTAAGCTGGTCGTGGGCCAGGGCCTTGGTGGGGAAGAGGAGGAGGCTGGTTCCCCCTTCCAGGGCGGCCTTCAGCACCGGGGCCTGGAAGACCAGGCTTTTCCCGGAGGCGGTGGCGTAGGCCATGACCAGGTGGTGCCCCTCTTCCAAGGCCTCCAGGGCCCGTTTCTGGTGGGCGAAGGGCGTGAGGCCCAAGGCCCCCAGCACCCCGCTGAAGACCCCCCCGTAGGGGACGGGCCTGGGGGGTTTTGCGGGGAGGAGGCGGGCGAAGGCGATGCGGCCCCGGTACTCGGGGTCGCTTTCCAGCCACTCCCGGTAGCTACCAAACCCCTTCAGGCCCTCGGGGAGCATCAGAGCATGCCCGCCAGGAAGCCCTGCTCCCGCACGGTGCGGATGAGGTCCATCACTGTGAGGGCCTGGGGGTCGTACTCCACCTGGATCTGGGCCGGCCCCACCGCCTGGGCCTCGGCCACCCCCGGAAGGCGGCGGAGGGCCGCCAGGATGCGCTCCATCCCCTCGGGGGTGGGCTCCCCCCGGACGCCGAGAAAGACGCGGTTCATGCCTCCCATTCTTTCCGGGAAGGCCCGCCTATTCCAAGACCCCCCGGGCCTCCCCCCTCAGGCCCCGGCTTCCCAGAAGGCGCACCGCCAGGACCAAGGGCCCCACGGTGAACCCTTGGGCCAGGAGGGCTTCCTTGAGGTCCTCCCGCTTGGGGTCCAGGTGCAGGGCCACCTCGTAGACCCCTGCGTCGTAGGCGCTTTTCACCACCGCCCCCAGGAGGCCCTCCAGGACCCGGGCGTTTTGGCCCTCTATCCGGGTCACAAGCACCGTGGTGGCCTCCCCCTGCCAGAGGGCCTGGGCCAGGGCGAAGCCCAGGGGCTCCTCCCCCTCCTCCGCCAGGAAGGAGTGGCCGGTGCGGGCGAAGTGGCGGACCGCCCCCAGGCTTAGGGGCCTATCCCCCGCCACCCGGTTTAAGGCCTCGAGGTCCAGCTCGCTGAAGGGCCGGAAGCGCATGCCCCTATGCTACCCTCCGCCTCGGCCAGAGGGCGAGCTCCAGGAGGAGAAGCCCAAAGGCGAGGAGGGCGAAGAAGCGCCCCCCACCCCCTTGGCCCTTGGGGAGGAAGCTTTCCTTGGGGGTGGGGAGGAGGGTTTCCTCGGGGCGGAGGAGGCCGGTCCTCACCTCCCGGTAGGGCTTTAGGAAGTTGTAGACCAGGAGGGGGAAAAAGGGCTCATCCTGTAAGGCGGAAAGGGGCGGGAGGTAGAGCCCCCCTTCCGTCCAATAGATCAGGCCCACCCCTCCCTCCCCCTCGGCCAGGGGCCGCCAGGGGGGCGGGGGCGGGGGGGGTGGGGGCAGGCGGGCCCCCAGGAGGGCCACCCCTTCCAGGAGGGGGTGGGGAAGGGCGGAAAGGACCGCCGTGGGGGCACCCCCCTCCCGGGCCAGGTAGAGGGTGGGCCTTTCCGGGGCCCCTTCCGGGCTTCCCACCGCCACCCGCACCTCCTCCCCCGGCCGGGCTCCGAGGAGGGCGAAAAGGCGCTTTAGGGCGGGCTCCTCGGGAAGGCGCACCCCCAAGGGGCGGAGGGCGAAGCCGGCGGTGTCGTCCAGGGCCAGGGCGTCCTCCCCCAGGAGGCGGGCGGTGAAGGTCTGGGGGAGGCCCTCCAGGCGGGCGTACCCCCTGGGGGGGACGGGTAGGGTGTAGGGGCGCCCCTCCACCAGGACCCGGGCGGTCCTGGGGCTAAAGCCCCCGTTCCCCACCGCCAGAAACCCCCCCGCCACCGCCACGAGCCCCAGGTTCTCCGCTCCGCTCCCCACCCCCAGGTACCCCTCCACCCCTGGGGGCGGGGGGCCGTCCGTGGCCACCACCACCGGGGCCTTAAGGAGCCTCCGCCCGAGGGCCACCCCCCCTTCCAGGTCTGCCCCGCCCCCTTCCGCCTCGAGGGCCAGAAGCCTCCCCCTCAGGGCCACCCCCGGGGCGGGGCCGAAGGCCCTGGGGGTTTCCCCCGCCGCCACCAGCACCGCTTCCGGGGCCCTTTCCAAGAGGGGCAGGGCCTTTTCCTTGGCCAGGTCCAGCCGGGTCCTTCCCCTTTCCTTGGCGGCCATGCTGGCCGAGGCGTCCACCACCAGGACCAGGGGGGAGGGGAGGAGGGGGGGGTCCTCCAGGGCCAGGACCAGGGCCGCCCCCGCAAGGAGGAGGAGGAGAAGCCTCAGGTCCAGCCTCGGCCGGAAGCGCCGCGCCCGGCCCCGCCGCCAGAGCCACACCCCGGCCCAGGGCCTGGGCCTAGGCCCCCCCCTTCGGTAGAGGACGTAGATGAGGAGGAGGACGGGAAGGAGGAGCCAGAGCATCCCCCTCTAGGCCTCCTCCAGGGGCCAGTAGGGGGTGGCCCCGAGGCTTAAGGGGCTTGGGGGGAAGCCCCTTTGGTGGCGGCGCCAGGCCGCCAGGGCCACCATGGCCCCGTTGTCCTGGGAAAGCCCCTTGGGGGGGAAGAAGACCCTCAGCCCCGCCTCCTGGAAGCGGGCCTGTAGGGCCCGGTTCGCCGCCACCCCGCCCGCCACCAGGAGGGTTTTGAGCCCCGTCCGCTCCACGGCCTTTAGGACCACCTCCCCCAGGTGGGCGATGGCCGCCTCCTGGAAGCCCTTGGCGATGGCCGCCTTGGGCCAGCCCGCCTCCAAAAGCCGGATGGCCTGGGTCTTGAGGCCGGAGAAGCTGAAGTCCAGCCCCTCCTGCCCCTTGAGGGGCACGGGGAAGGGGGCCTTCTCCTCGGCCTCCTGGGCCAGCCGCTCGATCTCCGGCCCCCCCGGGAAGCCGAGGCCCAGGAGGCGAGCCACCTTGTCAAACCCCTCCCCCGCGGCGTCGTCCCGGGTGGCCCCGAGGAGGCGGTAGCGGCCCAGGTCCTCCACCAGGAAGAGGTGGGTGTGCCCGCCGGAGGCCACCAGGGCCAGGAAGGGGGGGGCCAGGTCTTCGGGCCAGGCGGCGGCCATGTGGGCCTCGAGGTGGTGGATTGCGTAGAAGGGCTTTCCCAAGGCCCAGGCGAGCCCCTTGGCGAAGGTGTAGCCCACGAGAAGGGCCCCGATGAGCCCCGGGCCCCGGGTGGCGGCGATGAGGCCGAGGTCCTCCGGCCCGATCCCCGCCTCTCCTAGGGCCCGTTCCGTGAGGGGTCTTAAGACCTTCAGGTGCTCCCGGCTGGCCAGCTCCGGCACCACCCCCCCAAAGGCCTCGTGGAGGGCCACCTGGCTCGCCACCAGGTTCACCACCACCCTCCCGTCCCGCACGAGGCCCACCCCGGTGTCGTCGCAGGAGGTGTCAATCCCTAAGACCCACACCCCTTAGGCTACACGGTTTTCTCATCTCCCTTGGGGGTAGAATCGGCCTTAGGATGTTGGGTCTTCTCAGGCGGCTTTTTGACAACAACGAAAAGGAAATCGCCCGCTACCGCAAGCAGGTGGTGGAGCCCACCAACGCCCTCGAGGCCGAGGTGGAAAAGATCGCGGACCTGGCCTCGGCCTACCGGGAGCTTAAGGAAAAGCACCAAAAGGGGGCCCCCCTGGACGAGCTCCTCCCCATGGCCTTCGCCCTCACCCGGGAGTCCGCCAAGCGCTACCTGGGCATGCGCCACTTTGACGTGCAGCTCATCGGCGGGGCGGTGCTCCACGAGGGCAAGATCGCCGAGATGAAGACCGGGGAGGGCAAGACCCTGGTGGCCACCCTGGCCGTAGCCCTCAACGCCCTCACCGGCAAGGGCGTGCACGTGGTGACGGTGAACGACTACCTGGCCCGGCGGGACGCGGAGTGGATGGGGCCCGTCTACCGGGGCCTGGGGCTTAGCGTGGGGGTGATCCAGCACAGCTCCACCCCCGAGGAGCGGCGGAGGGCCTACCTGGCGGACGTCACCTACGTGACCAACTCCGAGCTGGGCTTTGACTACCTCCGGGACAACATGGCCATCAGCCCGGACCAGCTGGTCCTCCGCCACGACACCCCCCTCCACTACGCCATCATCGACGAGGTGGACTCCATTCTCATCGACGAGGCCCGCACCCCCCTCATCATCTCCGGCCCCGCGGAGAAGGCCACCGACCTCTACTACAAGATGGCGGAGATCGCCAAGAAGCTGGAGAGAGGCCTCCCCGCGGAGCCCGGGGTGCGCAAGGAGCCCACGGGGGACTATACCATCGAGGAGAAGAACCGCTCCGTCCACCTCACCCTCCAGGGCATCGCCAAGGCGGAGAGGCTCCTTGGGGTGGAGGGGCTTTTCAGCCCGGAGAACATGGAGCTCGCCCACATGCTCATCCAGGCCATCCGGGCCAAGGAGCTCTACCACCGGGACCGGGACTACATCGTCCAAGACGGCCAGGTCATCATCGTGGACGAGTTCACGGGCCGCCTCATGCCCGGGCGCCGCTACGGGGAGGGCCTCCACCAGGCCATAGAGGCCAAGGAGGGGGTCCGGATTGAAAGGGAGAACCAGACCCTGGCCACCATCACCTACCAGAACTTCTTCCGCCTCTACGAGAAGCGGGCGGGCATGACCGGCACCGCCAAGACCGAGGAGAAGGAGTTCCAGGAGATCTACGGCATGGACGTGGTGGTGGTCCCCACCAACCGCCCCATGATCCGCCAGGACTTCCCCGACGTGGTCTACCGCACGGAGAAGGGGAAGTTCTACGCGGTGGTGGAGGAGATCGCGGAGAAGTACGAGAAGGGCCAGCCCGTCCTGGTGGGCACCATCAGCATTGAGAAATCCGAAAGGCTTTCCCAGATGCTGAAGGAGCCCCGCCTCTACCTCCCCCGCCTGGAGATGCGGGTGGAGCTCTTCAAAAAGGCCATAGCCAAGCAGGGGGGGGAGGGCTGGGACCGGCTTAAGAAGCTCCTGGAACGCCCCGGCCAGCTTAGGGACGAGGACCTGAAGCCCTTTGAGGAGCTCATCCCCCAGAAGGGGAATATCCGCACCGCCTGGGAAGGGCTAAAGCGGGCGGTGCACACCCTGGAGGTCCTCCGCCAGGGCATCCCCCACCAGGTCCTAAACGCCAAGCACCACGCCCGGGAGGCGGAGATCGTGGCCCAGGCGGGGCGCTCCAAGACCGTCACCATCTCCACCAACATGGCGGGCCGGGGCACGGACATCAAGCTCGGGGGCAACCCCGAGTACCTGGCCGCGGCCCTTTTGGAGAAGGAGGGCTTCAACCGCTACGAGTGGAAGGTGGAGCTCTTCATCAAGAAGATGGTGGCGGGGCAGGAGGAGGAGGCGAAGGCCCTGGCGGAGGAGCTTGGGGTGAAGCCCGAGCTTCTGGAGAGGATCCGCGAGATCCGGGAGGAGTGCAAGCGGGACGAGGAGAGGGTGCGCCAGCTTGGGGGGCTTTTCATCCTGGGCACCGAGCGGCACGAGTCCCGGCGCATCGACAACCAGCTCCGGGGCCGGGCGGGCCGCCAGGGGGACCCGGGGGGGAGCCGGTTCTACGTCTCCTTTGACGACGACCTCATGCGCCTCTTTGCCTCCGACCGGGTCATCGCCATGCTGGACCGCATGGGCTTTGACGACTCCGAGCCCATTGAGCACCCCATGGTCACCCGCTCCATAGAACGGGCCCAAAAGCGGGTGGAGGACCGCAACTTCGCCATCCGCAAACAGCTCCTCCAGTTTGACGACGTGATGGCCCGCCAGCGGGAGGTCATCTACGCCCAGCGCCGCCTCATCCTCTTGGGGAAGGACGAGGAGGTGCGGGAGGCCGCCACCGGCATGGTGGAGGAGACGGTGGCCGCCCTGGCGGAGAACTTCCTAAACCCCCAGGTCCACCCCGAGGACTGGGACCTGGAGGGCTTGAAGACCGCCCTTCTGGACACCGCCCCCCAGCTTGCGGACTTCCCCTTTGAGGAGCTTCGGGCTCTGAAGCCCGAAGAGGGGGTGGACCGCCTGGTGGAGGCGGCCCTAAAGGCCTACGAGGCCCGGGAGGCCGAGCTTTCGCCCCCCCTCATGCGGGCGGTGGAGCGCTTTGTGATCCTCAACGTGGTGGACTCCGCCTGGAAGGAGCACCTCCACAACCTGGACGTGCTCCGCCAGGGCATCTTCCTCCGGGGCTACGGCCAGAAGGACCCCTTCCAGGAGTACAAGATCGAGGCCACCCGCCTTTTCAACGAGATGGTGGCCTTCATCAAGGGGGAGGTGGCCAAGTTCCTCTTCCGCCTCAAGGTGGAGGCCGAGCCCGTGCGCCCCGTGCGGGAGGCCCCCTTCGTCCCGGTGCCGGAGAAGGAGGAGGCCCCGCCGCCCTTTGGGGTGGAGCGGAAACGCGCCCCCACCCCGCCGCCCCAGCCGGGCCTTTCCCGGGCGGAGCGCCGGCGGCTCATGCGGGAGGAGAAGAAAAAGAAGAAGTAAGGGGAGGCCCCGCCCCGGAGCGGGGTTACTCCTCGAGGGTGGAGAGGTCCCCAGGGTCCTTCCCAAGCTCCTGGGCCTTCAGGAGGCGCCTCAGGATCTTCCCCGAACGGGTCTTGGGGAGCTTGTCCAGGAAGACCACCTCGCTAGGGGTGGCGATGGGGCCGAGCTCCCGGCGCACGTGGGCGACGAGGCTTTCTTTTAGCTCCTCCGAAGGGGTGTGTCCAGAGCGGAGGACCACGAAGGCCTTGATGGCCTCCCCCTTCAGGGGGTCGGGCACGCCGATGACCGCGGCTTCGGCCACCGCAGGATGGGAAACCAGGGCGCTTTCCACGTCCGCGGTGCCGATGCGGTGCCCGGCCACGTTCAGGACGTCGTCCGCCCGCCCGAGGACGCTATAGTACCCCTCCTCGTCCTGGCTGGCCACGTCCCCGGCGGCGTAGACCCCGCCCGGGACCTCCCGCCAGTACTGGAGGTAGCGCTCGTGGTTCCCCCAGACGGTGCGCATCATGTGGGGGAAGGGCCTTTTGAGCACCAAAAGCCCCCCCTTCCCCGGGGGCACGGGCCGCCCCTCCTCGTCCACCACCCCCGCCTCCACCCCGGGGAGGGCCACCCCGGCGAAGCCCGGCTTGGCGGGGAGGGTGAGGGGGGTGCCCAGGGTGGGCCCCCCGAGCTCCGTCTGCCACCAGTTGTCGGCCACGAAGCCCCGCCGCCCCCCGTCCGCCAGGTGGGCGTAGGCCCAGCGGAGGGCCTCGGGGTTCAGGGGCTCCCCGGCCACGGCGATGAGGCGCAGGGAGGAGAGGTCGTACTTTTTGGGCCACTCGGGGCCGAACTTCATGAACATGCGCACCGCGGTGGGGGCGGTGAACATCACGTTCACCCGGTGGCGCTCCACCACCTTCCAGAAGGCCCCGGGGTCCGGATGGTCGGGCGCCCCTTCCCTGAGGAGGCTCGTGATCCCTTCCAGGAGGGGGGCGTAGACGATGTAGGAGTGGCCCACGATCCAGCCGATGTCGCTGGTGGCCCAGAAGAGGTCGTCGTCCTTCACGTCAAAGAAGGTGCGCAGGTGGTAGGTGGTGCCCACCATGTACCCCCCGTGCACGTGTACCACCCCCTTGGGCTTGCCCGTGGAGCCCGAGGTGTAGAGGATGAAGAGGGGGTGTTCCGCGTCCACCATCTCCGCCCGGGCCTCGGGGGGGTGGCCCCAGAGGAGCTCCTCAAAATCGTGGTGGCCGGGGGGAAGCTCCGCCTTCCCCAGGCGCTGGAACCAGACCACCTTGAGGGGGAGGTCCCGGATGGCCTCCTCGGCGATGGAGCGCAGGTCCACCACCTTGCCCCGCCGGTACCCCACGTCCCCGGCGATGAGGACCTTGGCCCCCGCGTCCAGGATGCGCTCCCTCAAGGCCCCCACCCCAAGCCCCGCGTAGACCACGCTGTGGATGGCCCCCAGGTAGGCGGTGGCCAGCATGGTCAGGACCCCCTCCAGGGTGAGGGGCATGTAGACCACCACCCGGTCCCCCGGCCCCACCCCGAGCGCCCTTAGCCCCGTGGCCAGGCGGCGCACCCGGTCCAGAAGCTCCCCGTAGGTGAGCTTTTCCTCCCGCCCGTCCTCGGAGAGGTAGAGGAGGGCCACCTTGTTCCGTAGGCCCCGCTCCACGTTCCTTTCCAGGGCGTTGTAGACCGCGTTGGTCCGGCCCCCCAAGAACCAGCGGTGCTCGGGGAGGTTCCACTCCAGCACCCTCGCGAAGGGGACCTCCCAGTGGAAGCGCCTGGCCCACGCCCCCCAGAACCCCTCGGGGTCCTCGAGGCTCCGCCGGTACTCCCCTTGGAAGTCCTTGAGGTTCGCCCCCTGGCGCAAGGCCTCCGGTGCCCAAAGCCGTTCCGCTTCCTTAAGGAGTTTTTCCACCGCCATACTCCTCCTCCAGGCCCGAGGTGTCCCCCGGGTTCAGGCCAAGAAGCTCCGCTTTCAGGACCCGCCTCAGGATCTTGCCGCTCCGGGTACGGGGGAGGGTTTCCACGAAGAAGATGCGGGGCGGGGGCAAAGGCCCCAGGTGGCGGAGGAGGTGGGCCTTGAGCTTCTCCGCCAGGAGGGGCTTGAGCTCTTCGGGGAGCTCCTTGCTCCGGGGCACCACGAAGGCCGCGATCTCCTCCCCCTCCTCCCCCGGCACGCCGATGGCCGCGGCCTCGGCCACCTGGGGGTGGGTGAGGAGGGCGGCCTCCACCTCCGCGGTGCCGAGCCGGGCTTCCCCCACCTTGATGACCTCGTCCGTGCGCCCCAGGATGCGGAAGTACCCCTCCTCGTCCATCACGGCCAGGTCCCCCGTCCAGTACATCCCCCCCTGCCAGGGGGAGGCCCCCCCGAGGAGGCCCACCATCTGGGCGGGGCCCGCCCTGAGAAGGACCAGGTGCCCCTTCTCCCCCGGGGGGAGGACCTCCCCCTTGGGCCCCACCACCCGGGCCTCCACCCCCGGCAGGGGCACCCCCACGAAGCCCGGCTTGGCGGGGAGGGCGAGGGGTGTGGCCAGGGCAGGGGCCCCGAGCTCCGTCTGCCACCAGTTGTCCAGGGGCCAGGCCAGGTGCTCCCGGGTCCAGCGCCAGACCTCGGGGGCCAGGGCCTCCCCCACGCTTCCCAGGAGCCTTAGCCTCGTGGGCCTGGCTTCCCCATGGCGCCTCAGGGCCCGGAGGAGGGTGGGGGAGGTGAGGAGGAGGTCCACCCCAAGAGCGGCCATCCTTCCGTAGAAGGCCGCGGGGCTTGGGTGGTCGGGCCGGTCCTCCAGGAGGAGGCTCGTGCCCCCCAGGAAGAGGGGGGCGTAGAGGCCGAAGGAGTGCCCCACGATCCAGAAGAGGTCCGCGGTGCTGTGGAAGACCTCCCCCGGCTTCAGGTCAAAGAGGTGGCGCAGGGCCCAGGCCACCCCCACCATGTACCCCCCGTGGCCGTGCACCACCCCCTTGGGCTTCCCCGTGGAGCCCGAGGTGTGGAGGAGGAAGAGGGGGTGGTCCGAGGGGACGGGGAGGGGGTCTTGGGGCTTGCCCTCGCTCACCCGCTCCAGGAACTCGCTCGTGCCCCGGCGATGCCAGAGGATGGGGAGGCCCTCCGCCGCCTCCTCCACCCCCTGGGTCAGGGGGATGAACCGCCCCCGGCGGTAGTAGCCGTCCGCGGCCACCAGGAGCTTGGCCCCCACCTGCTTAAGGCGCTCCCGTAGGGCCTCGGGGCCAAGGCCGAGGGGCAGGGCCACGTGCACCGCCCCGATCCGGGCGCAGGCCAGGAGGGTGAGGGCGGCCTCCAGCCCAGTGGGGAGGTAGACCGCCACCCGGTCCCCCGGCCCCACCCCGAGGGCCTTAAGGACCCCCGCGAGCCTCGAGGAAAGCTCCGTGAGCTCCCGGTAGGTCCACTTGCTGAGGTGCCCCTCCCCGTCCAGGGTGAGGAGGGCCACCTGCTGGGCCCTTTCCGGCAGGTGGCGGTCCAGGGCGTTCAGGGCGGCGTTGGTGAGGCCCCCCTGGAACCAGGCCCGTTCCTCGGGCGCGTAGGCCACCCGCCAGGGCTTTTCCCAGTAGAACCCCCGGGCGAAGCCCCCCCAGAACCCCTCGGGGTCCTCGAGGCTCGCCCGGTAGGCCGCGAGGAAGTCCCCGAGGTTGGCCCCCTCCTTCAGAGCCCGGGGGGGCTCCACCTTTTCCACCCGCAAGGGCCCCTCCTCGGGTGGGGGGAGGTTTGGGGGCTCGGGGGGGGTGAGGTGGGCGGGCACCCGGGCCACCTCGGAAAGGGCCCGGGCCAGGCGGCTGAAGGCGAAGGGAAAGCGGCGGCTCGGCACCACCACCCCTAGCGCCCCGAGGAGCTCCCCTTTAGGCCCGAGGAGGGGGGCCGCCAGGGCGGAAAGCCCCAGGGCGTACTCCTCCATCTCCACCGCCAGGCCGCTTTCCCGCACCCTTTTCAGCTCCTCCTCCAGGGCCAGGGGATCGGTGAGGGTGTAGGGGGTCCGGGAGCGCAAGGAGGGCGTGGGCAGGGCCCCGTAGGCCAGGAAGACCTTGCCCAGGGCCAGGGCGTGGGCCTCCTCGGGCAGGGCCTCCCCCAGGGGGTGGGGCTGGCCCTGCCGCCCCCGGCTTTTGAGCCGGATCCCTTCCGGGGTGGGGAGGGCCAGGTAGCACCGCTCCCGGGTGCGCAGGTAAAGCTCCTCCAGGGCCTCTTCCAAGAAGCTCGAGGGCTGGGGCACGGGCTTGGTGCTCCCCAGGCGGTAGCCCCCCTCGGTCTTGACGGCGAAGCCTTCCTCCACCAGGCTGTTAAGCAGGGCGTAGGCGGTGGAGAGGCTTTTGCCCAAAAGGCGGGCCACCTCCTTCACCTCCACCCCTTCGGGGTGCTCCGCCAGGTAGGCGAGGAGGCGCAGGGCCGCCTGAACGGTGGAAAGGCTCCGCTTGCGGGCCATCTTTCCCCATCTTTCCCGTTCCCAAGACCCCCCGTCAAGAAACCCGGGTTTTTGCGCATGGTGAAAAACCCCTTCTTTCTTGACCCCCAGGCCTTTTCTCCCTATCCTAAAACCCTCAAAGGAGGGTGCCATGGACCGCATTGAGGGCGTCTTGAAGGAAGAGCGGGTGTTCTACCCCAGCGAGGCCTTCCGGCAAAAGGCCCACATCAAGAGCGAGGAGGAGTACCAGCGGCTTTACCAGGAAAGCATCCAGGACCCCGAAGGGTTCTGGGGACGGGTGGCCTCCGAACTCCACTGGTTCACCCCCTGGCAGAAGGTCCTGGAAGGGGAGCTGCCCCACCCCAAGTGGTTCGTAGGGGGCAAGACCAACCTCTCCTACAACGCCTTAGACCGCCACGTGGAAACCTGGCGCAGGAACAAGGCGGCCATCGTCTGGGAAGGGGAGCCGGGGGAGGAAAGGGTCCTCACCTACCACGACCTCTGGCGGGAGGTGCAGAAGTTCGCCAACGTCCTGAAGCGCCTGGGGGTCAAGAAGGGGGATCGGGTCACCATCTACCTGCCCATGATCCCCGAGGCGGCCATCGCCATGCTGGCCTGCACCCGCATCGGGGCGGTGCACAGCGTGGTCTTCGGCGGCTTCTCCGCGGGGGCCCTGGCGGACCGGATCAAGGACGCGGAGGCCAAGGTCCTCATCACCGCGGACGGGGGGTACCGGCGGGGGGGCATCGTCCCCTTGAAGCAAAACGCCGACGAGGCCCTGAAGGACACCCCCAGCGTGGAGCACGTGGTGGTGGTGCGGCGCACGGGGGAGGAGGTGCCCATGGTCCCGGGGCGGGACCACTGGTGGCACGAGCTCATGGAGGCGGCCTCGGACCGCTGCGAGCCCGAGCCCATGGAGGCCGAGGAGCCCCTCTTCATCCTCTACACCTCCGGCTCCACGGGCAAGCCCAAAGGGGTCCTCCACACCCTGGGCGGGTACATGACCTACGTCTACCTCACCACCAAGCTGGTCTTTGACCTCAAGGACGAGGACGTCTACTGGTGCACCGCGGACGTGGGCTGGATCACCGGCCACTCCTATGTGGTCTACGGCCCCCTGCTCAACGGGGCCACCACGGTGATGTACGAGGGGGCCCCCAACTGGCCGGAGCCCGACCGCTTCTGGCGCATCGTGGACAAGTACGGGGTCACCATCCTCTACACCGCCCCCACCGCCATCCGCTCCTTCATGCGCTGGGGGGAGGGCTGGCCCCTGAAGCACCGCCTGGACACCCTAAGGCTTCTCGGCACGGTGGGGGAGCCCATCAACCCCGAGGCCTGGCTCTGGTACTACAACGTCATCGGCAAGGGGCGCTGCCCCATCGTGGACACCTGGTGGCAGACGGAGACCGGGGGGATCATGATCACCACCCTCCCCGGGGCCCACGCCATGAAGCCCGGCCACGCGGGCAAGCCCTTCTTCGGGGTGGTGCCGGAGATCCTGGACAGCGAGCACCGCCCGGTGGAAAACCCCGACGAGGGCGGGCACCTCTGCATCACCCGCCCCTGGCCCAGCATGCTCCGCACGGTCTGGGGGGACCCGGGCCGCTTCATCCAGCAGTACTTCAGCCAGCACCCCGGGGTGTACTTCACCGGGGACGGGGCCCGGCGGGACAAGGACGGCTACTACCTCATCCAGGGCCGGGTGGACGACGTCTTGAACGTGGCCGGGCACCGCCTCGGCACCATGGAGATCGAGTCCGCCCTGGTCTCCCACCCCGCGGTGGCCGAGGCCGCGGTGGTGGGCCGCCCCGATCCCGTGAAGGGGGAGGGCATCGTGGCCTTCGTGACCCTCAAGGAAGGGCACAGCCCTTCCGATGCCCTCCGGGATGAGCTCAAGGCCCACGTGGCCAAGGTCATCGGCCCCATCGCCCGGCCGGACGAGGTCCGCTTCACCGACGCCCTGCCCAAGACCCGCTCGGGCAAGATCATGCGCCGCCTCCTGCGCCAGATCGCCGCGGGGGAGAAGGAGATCAAGGGGGACACCTCCACCCTCGAGGACCAGCGGGTGGTGGAGAAGCTGAAGGAGGAGGCCTAACCCCTAAGGCCCCCGCCCCGGGGCCGGAGCCCCGGGGTGGGTTTTTTTCCAAAAGGTGGCGGGAGGGGAAGGCGCTTAGCCCGCCGGGCTCTTGTGGACGTGCACCACCTTCCACCCCTCGGGAAAGCGCACCGCCACCCGGCTTTCGTTCACCGCCCGGTGCCTTAGGCCCCCCTCCTCCTCCACGGTGAGGAGGAGGGTGTAGCTGAAGATGGCCACGTCCCCGTAGCGCTGGAGCCTTCTTTCCAGAAGGTCCAGCCGGTAGGGCCTGCCCCCCGTGGCCCAGCGCCGCTCGGTCATGAAGAGGTGGAAGGGGAGGCCGTCCAGGCGGTGGGGGGTCACGAACCACTCATAGAGGGAGAGCTCCTCGTGGGTGGTGGCCCGGTAGCCCTCCGGGTCCCCTTCGTAGATGCTCCTGAGGTGCTCCTCCAAAAAGGCCCAGAGCTCGGCTTCGCTCTCCATACGCCCTCACCGGGGGGGCTGGTACTCCCCCCACTCCTCCCTTAGGACCCCGCAGACCTCCCCCAGGGTGGCCCGGCGGCGGAAGGCCTCCAGCACGTAGGGGAAGAGGTTTTCCTCGCCCCTTGCCGCCCGCCTTAGGGCCTCGAGGCCCACCCGGACGCTTTCCCCGTCCCGCCTCCTCTTGAACTCCGCCACCTCCCGCTTGCGCTTTTCGTGGAGCTCGGGGTCTATGCGCTGCACGGGGACGGGCTCGTTCAGGGGGCTTTGGGGGTCAAAGAAGCGGTTCACCCCCACGATGACCCGCCCGCCCTCCTCCACCTCCTTCTGGAAGCGCCAGGCGGACTCCTCGATGGCCCGCTGGAAGTAGCCCGCCTCCACCGCGGCCACCGCGCCCCCGAGGGCGTCGATCTCCCGGATGAGGGCCTCGGCCTCCCGCTCCAGCCGGTCCGTGAGGTGCTCCAGGTAGAAGCTTCCCCCCAAGGGGTCTATGGCCCGGGTGACCCCGCTCTCGTAGGCCAGGATCTGCTGGGTCCTGAGGGCGAGGAGGGCGCTTTTCTCCGTGGGCAGGCCCAGGGCCTCGTCGTAAGCGTTGGTGTGCAGGCTCTGCGTGCCCCCAAGGACGGCGGCCAGGGCCTGGTAGGCGGTGCGCACCACGTTGTTCAGGGGCTCCTGGGCGGTGAGGGTGGAGCCCCCGGTCTGGGTGTGGAAGCGGAGGGCCCAGCTCCTGGGGTCCTTGGCCCCGAACTCCTCCCGCATGATCCGGGCCCAAAGCCGCCGGGCCGCGCGGAACTTGGCCGCCTCCTCAAAGATGTCGTTGTGGGCGGCGAAGAAAAAGGAAAGCCGGGGGGCGAAGCGGTCCACGTCCAGCCCCCTCTCTATGGCCGCCCGCACGTAGGCCTTGGCGTCCGCCAGGGTGAAGGCGATCTCCTGGGCGGCGGTGGCCCCCGCCTCGCGGATGTGGTAGCCGGAGATGCTGATGGTGTTCCAGCGGGGCACCTTCTCCGCGCAGAACTGGAAGATGTCCGTGACGAGGCGCATGGAGGGCCCCGGGGGGTAGATGTAGGTCCCCCGGGCGAAGTACTCCTTCAGGATGTCGTTCTGGACCGTGCCCGAAACCTTGTCCCAGGAAACCCCCTGCCTTTCGGCCACCAGGAGGTAAAGGGCCAGGAGCATCATGGCGGGGGCGTTGATGGTCATGCTGGTGGACACCTGGTCCAGGGGGATGCCCTCAAAGAGCCGCTCCATGTCCTCGAGGGTGGCGATGGACACCCCCACCCGCCCCACCTCCCCCACGCTCATGGGGTGGTCCGGGTCTAGGCCCAGCTGGGTGGGGAGGTCGAAGGCCACGGAAAGCCCGGTCTGGCCCTGGGCCAGGAGGTAGCGGTAGCGTCGGTTGGACTCCTCCGCGGTGGAGAAGCCCGCGTACTGCCGCATGGTCCAGAACCGGTCCAGGTACATCCGGGGGTAGATCCCCCGGGTGAAGGGGTACTCCCCGGGGCGGCCCAGGCGTTTCTGGTA
The DNA here is from genome assembly GCF_000373145.1 of Thermus oshimai DSM 12092. Taxonomy (NCBI): domain Bacteria; kingdom Thermotogati; phylum Deinococcota; class Deinococci; order Thermales; family Thermaceae; genus Thermus; species Thermus oshimai. Next base: position 61,918 of record NZ_KB890620.1, on the reverse strand, counting down.
GTCCTCGGGCAAGGACTCAAAGAGGCCTTCCATGCCCTAGTTTTACAGCAAAACCCGTACGAGGAGAAGGAAAAGGAAAAGCGCCCCGAAGATGGCCAGGAGGGGGGGCAGGAGAAGGCTGTAAAGGGCCAGGACCAGGGCCAGGAAGTCCTTCCAGTCGGGCCGGAGCTCCTTCACCCCCTTAGTGTACGCCGCGGTGGGGTGCATAACGCTTTCCCCCTTCCTAGCAACCCGCCCCTCCTGATAGGATTGGGCCATGGCCCTTTCCAAGACCGCCCGCAAGGCCTTAAGGGTCCTGGCCCGCCGGGGGGCGCCCGAGGTCCTTTTCGCCCTGGGGAAGGGCTCGGCCCGCTTCTCCGACCTGGAACAGGCCCTCCTCCTCTCCCCGAGAACCCTGGCCGAACGCCTGCGGGAGCTGGCCCTCATGGGGCTGGTGGAGCGGAGGGCTTACGCGGAGGTGCCGCCCCGGGTAGAATACACCCTGACGGCAAGGGGGCGTAAGCTCTTGGATTTCCTTAGGGGATTGGAGCAGGTGTTGGAGCTTCAGGAGGAGATGCGGTGAACGCGCGCGCCATCGTGGTGACTTCCGGAAAAGGTGGGGTGGGGAAGACCACCACCACCGCCAACCTGGGCGCGGCCCTGGCCAAGCTGGGGGAGAAGGTGGCGGTGGTGGACGTGGACGTGGGCCTCAGGAACCTGGACGTGGTCATGGGCCTCGAGGGGCGGGTGGTCTTTGACCTCATCGACGTCCTGGAAGGCCGCGCCAAGCCCCGCCAGGCCCTCATCCGGGACAAGAGGCTGGAAAGCCTCTTCCTCCTCCCCGCCTCCCAGACCAAGGACAAGGAGGCCCTGGACAAGGAGCGCTTTAAGGAGCTCATCCGCTACCTCCTGGAGGAGGAGGGGTTTGACCGGGTGCTCATCGACTCCCCCGCGGGGATAGAGAAGGGCTTCCAGACCGCGAGCTACCCCGCGGAGGGTGCGCTTGTGGTGGTGAACCCCGAGGTTTCCAGCGTGCGGGACGCGGACCGCATCATCGGCCTCCTGGAGGCCCGGGAGATCCGGGAAAACTTCCTGGTCATCAACCGCCTGCGGCCCAAGATGGTGGCCAAGGGGGACATGCTCTCCGTGGAGGACGTGGTGGAGATCCTGGGCCTGAAGCCCATCGGCATCGTCCCCGAGGACGAGCAGGTCATCGTCTCCACCAACCAGGGGGAGCCTTTGGTCCTGAAGGGCACGGGCCCCGCGGCCCAGGCCTTCATGGACACCGCCCGCCGCATCCGGGGGGAGGAGGTGCCCTTCCGCCACCTGGACGAGGCGGGGGGGCTCCTTTCCGTGCTCAGGCGCCTCTTTGGAGGGGGTCGGTGATGTGGTGGCGGAAGAAGAGCAAGGACCGGGCCAAGGAACGGCTCAAGCTCGTCCTGGCCTACGACCGGGCCAAGCTCTCCCCGGGGCTGGTGGAGAGCCTTAAAAAAGACCTCCTGGAGGTCCTCCGCCGCTACTTCCCCGCCCAGGAGGAGGGCATCCAGGTGGCCCTGGAGGAGCGGGGGGAGAAGATGGTCCTCCTGGCGGACATCCCCTTAAAGGGTTAGAAGGGTGGTCGCGAGAATCCCCCTACAGGCCTACGACTGGGGGCTCGTGGCCCTTACCCTGGCCCTTTTGGCCCTGGGGTTCGTCAACCTGAAAAGCGCGGCCCCCGACCCCGCCCTCCTCCTCCGCCAGGGGGTGGCCCTCCTCTTGGGCCTCCTCCTGGCCGTGGGGGTCCAGTTCCTCTCCCGCAAGCGCCTGTTCGCCTTGGCCCTGCCCCTTTACGCCTTCAGCCTCCTCCTCCTCCTCCTGGTCCTTTTGGTGGGGCGGGAGATCAACGGGGCCAAGGCCTGGTTCGTCCTCGGCCCCATCCAGTTCCAGCCCCTGGAGCTGGCCAAGCTTTCCCTGGTCCTCCTCCTGGCCCGGGCGCTGGAGAGCCGCCCCATCCGCACCCTCTGGGACTACCTCCTCCCCGCAAGCCTGGTCCTCCCCGTGGTGGCCCTCCTCCTCCTCCAGCCCGACCTGGGGGGAAGCCTGGTGGTCCTCTTCGGGGCCTTCGCGGTGCTTTTCGTCCGGGGGCTTCCCTGGCGGCACCTCCTCCTTGGGGGGGCGCTTCTTTTGGTGCTGGTGCCCGCGGTGGTCTGGCCCAACCTCAAGCCCTATCAGCGGGAACGGGTCCTCATCGTCCTGGACCCCTACCGCGACCCCCTGGGCCAGGGGTTCCAGGTGATCCAGTCCACCATCGCCATCGGCTCGGGGGGGCTTTTCGGCAAGGGGTACGGCCAGGGCACCCAGACCCAGCTGGGCTTCGTGCCTTTCCGGCACACGGACTTCGTCTTCGCCGTCTTCGCCGAGGAGTGGGGGTTCGTGGGGGTGGTGGCCCTCCTCGGGCTTTACGGCCTGTTCCTGGCCCGGATCTTTGGCCTGGCCCTGGAGTGTCCGCGCCCTTCCGACCGGCTCTTCATCGCCGGGGTGGGGGGGATGCTGGGCTTCCAGGTCCTGGTGAACCTGGGGGTGGCCCTGGGGGTTTTGCCCGTGACCGGCCTCACCCTGCCCCTCCTCTCCTACGGGGGGTCTAGCCTCATGGCCACCCTGCTGGCCCTGGGCCTGGTCCTTTTGGTCCACCGGGACCGGATGCAGCCCTAGCGGGTATTGTCCTCCCCCCCGCCTGGCCCTAAACTGGTGCGCGTGGCCGGAGAGCCCCTGGTCAAGCTTCTTGGCGTGCGCAAGGCCTATGGGGAGGTGGTGGCCCTGGACGGGGTGGACCTCGAGGTAAAGCGGGGGGAGTTTTTCAGCCTCCTCGGGCCCTCGGGGTGCGGCAAGACCACCCTCCTCCGCCTCCTTGCGGGCTTTGAAACCCCGGACGCGGGCCGGATCCTCCTGGACGGGAAGGACATGGCGGGGGTCCCCCCCTACGCCCGGCCGGTGAACACCGTGTTCCAGAACTACGCCCTCTTCCCCCACATGACCGTGGAGGGGAACGTGGCCTTTGGCCTCCGGATGAAGGGCCTAAGGGAGGAGGAGATCCGCAAAAAGGTGGCCTGGGCCCTGGAGCTTGTGGACCTCCTGGGCCTGGAGAAGCGCTACCCCAGGGAGCTTTCCGGGGGGCAGAAGCAGCGGGTGGCCCTGGCCCGGGCCCTGGTCCTGGAGCCTCTGGTCCTCCTCCTGGACGAGCCCCTTTCGGCCCTGGACGCGAGGCTTCGCCAGGAGCTCAGGGTGGAGCTCATGCAGCTCCAAAGGCGGCTTGGCACCACCTTCATCTTCGTCACCCACGACCAGGAGGAGGCCCTGGTGATGTCGGACCGCATCGCGGTCATGCGCGCGGGGCGGATTGAGCAGCTGGGCCTGCCCGACGAGGTTTACGAGCGCCCCAAGACCCGCTTCGTGGCGGAGTTTTTGGGCCGCTCCAACCTCATCCCCGCAAGGCCCCACCCCCAAGGGGCCGAGACCCCTTTGGGCCCCCTCCACCTCCCCCGCCCCCTGGAGCGGGAGGCCCTTCTCGCCGTCCGGCCGGAGAAGATCCGGCTCTACCCCCGCTCCGCTTCAAACCTGCCCGGGCGGAACCTGGTCCTTGCCCGGGTGGAGGAGATCGTCTACACGGGGGCGGAGAACCAGTACATCCTCCAGGCGGGCCCCTTAAGGCTTCTGGCCTACACCCTGAACCAGGACCTGCAGGAGCCGGGGGCCGAGGAGTTCGCTTATGGGGAGGAGGTCTTCTGCTACCTTCCCCCGGAGAACCTGGTGGTGATCCATGAATGAGGCGGCTACCCCTCTAAGGCGCCTCTTCCGGGTCCTGGTGACCGTGGGGCCCGGGGCCCTTTGGCTTTTCCTCTTCGTCCTCCTGCCCACCCTTCTCGTCCTCCTGGCCTCCTTCCTCACCCGGGGGCCCTACGGGGAGCTTGTCCTTCCTTTGGGGCTTCACAACTACGCCCGGCTCCTCAACCCCCTTTACCTCGAGGTCTTCGCCAATAGCCTCCTCTTAGGCCTCCTCACCACGCTCCTTTCCCTCCTCCTGGGCTACCCCCTGGCCTTCTACATCGCCCGCCATCCCAGGAGGGACCTCCTCCTTTTTCTCCTCCTCCTGCCCTTCCTCACCAACTTCCTCATCCGGGTCTACGCCTGGCTGGTCCTCCTCCAGCGGGAGGGCCTCTTAAACGCCTTCCTGGGGGCTTTTGGCCTTGGGCCTTTCCCCTTTTACCCCTCCTTCTTGGCCGTGCTCCTCGCCACCCTCTACACCTTCCTTCCCTTCTTCGTCCTGCCCCTCTACGCGGCGGTGGAAAGGCTGGACTGGCAGCTTCTCGAGGCGGCCTACGACCTGGGGGCGAGGCCGGTGAGGGCCTTCTTCCATGCGGTCCTGCCCCAGACCTACCCCGGGCTTTTTGCGGGCAGCGCCTTGGTCTTCATCCCGGCCATGGGCACCTTTGTGGTGGCGGACCTCCTGGGGGCTGGGCGGGTGGTCCTCATCGGCAACCTCATCCAGCAGCAGTTCGGCGTGACCCGGGACTGGGCCTTCGGGGCCGCCTTAAGCGTCTTCCTCATGGCTTTCGTGCTCCTGGCCCTTTACCTCTACGCCCGCGTGCAGGGGGAAAGGGGGCTTGAGGACCTGGTATGAAGCGGCTCCTTGCCCTCCACGCCCTGCTCGTCTACCTCTTCCTCTACCTCCCCATCCTGGTCATCGTCGCCCTTTCCTTCAACCAAAGCCGCCGGGGGGTGCGCTTCACCGGCTTCACCCTGGACTGGTACCGGGCCCTTTTCGCCGACCCCAGGGTCTTGGAGTACGCCCTGAACACCCTCCTCGTGGCCCTGGTCTCCACCCTGGTGGCCACGGTCCTGGGCACGCTTCTCGCCCTCGGCTTGGTGCGCTACCGCTTCCCCGGCAAGGGCTTCCTCTACTACCTCCTCTACGTGCCCGTGGTGGTGCCGGACGTGGTCATGGGGGTTTCCCTGCTCCTCCTCTTCGCCATGAGCCGGGAACTTCTCGGCTTCCCCCGGCTTTCCCTCCTCACGGTCATCCTGGGGCACATCACCTTCCAGGTGGCCTTCGTGACCCTGGTGGTGCGGGCCAGGCTCCTCCTCCTGGACCCGGCCCTGGAGGAAGCGGCCCGGGACCTGGGGGCTAGGGGCTGGCAGACCTTCTTCCACGTGACCCTCCCCCTGGCCTGGCCGGGGGTGGCGGCGGGGGCCCTTCTCGCCCTCACCCTCTCCCTGGACGACTTCGTGGTAACCTTTTTCACCGCGGGGCCTGGGGCCACCACCCTGCCCCTTTACATCTACTCCAGCGTGAAGCTGGGCGTGAGCCCCAAGGTCCACGCCCTCTCCACCCTGATCGTGGGGGCAAGCGCCCTCTTCCTGGCCCTGGCCTACGCGGTGGGAAGGAGGCGGGTATGAAGCGGGGAGTTTGGATTCTCTTGGCGCTTTTGCTGGTGGGGGTGGGGTACCTCTTCCTTCGGCCCAAGCCCCCTCAAACCGCGGGCACCCTGTACTTCCTGAACTGGGCGGACTACATCCCGGAGGAACTGGTTCAGAAGTTTGAGGCGGAAACGGGGGCCAAGGTGGTCCTGGACACCTTTGAGTCCCCCGAGGCCATGCTGGCCAAGCTCAAGGCGGGGGCCGACCGGGAGTTCTCCCTGGTGGTGGCCCCCGATTACTACGTGCTCCAGATGGCCCGGGAGGACCTCCTGGCTCCCCTAGACAAGGGAAGGCTTAAGAACCTGGCCCACCTGGACCCCTTCTTCCAGGACCCCCCCTACGACCCTGGCCTCCAGTACTCCGTCCCCTACCTCTGGGGCACCACGGGGCTGGCCTACCGGGAGGACCTGGTGACGGGGCCGGTGGACTCCTACGCGGTGTTCTTTGACCCCGAAAAGGCCGTGGGGCCCTTCCTCCTCCTGGACGAGATGCGGGAGACGGTGGGGGCCGCCCTCAAGTACCTGGGCTACTCCGTGAACGCCACCGACCCCAAGGCCCTGGAGGAGGCCAAGGCCCTGCTCCTTTCCGCCAAGGCCCGCTCCGTGGGCTTTGCCGGGGGAATAGAGGCCTTAAACCGCCTCCTGGCAGGGGACGCGGCGGTGACCCTGGCCTACTCCGGGGATGTCCTCCAGGCCCGCCAGGAGGACGCGCGCCTGCGCTACGCCATCCCCAAGGAGGGGGGCACCCTCTGGACGGACGCCATGGTGGTCCTCAAGCGGGGCCCGGCCCAGGACCTGGCCTACCGCTTCATAGACTTCCTCCTGGAGCCGGAAAACGCCGCGGCCCTTGCGGAGTACACCCGCTACGCCACCCCCGTGGCCGCGGCCATCCCCCTCCTCCCCGAGGAGATGCGCCAGGACCCGGTGGTCTTCCCGCCGGAGGAGGTGCGTTCCAAGCTGGAGTACCTCAAGGATTTGGGTCCGGACATCGCCCTTTTTGACCAGGTCTGGACGGAGGTAAAGGCCCGCTAAAGGGGCGGCCCTCCCCGGCAAGGTATACTGGCCCCATGAAGCGGGCCCTTTTCCTCCTCTTCTTCCTGGGCCTGGCCCTGGCCCAGGGGGTGGAGGCCCTGTGGGGGCGCACCTGCGCCCAGTGCCACGGGGATAAGGCCCAGGGGGTGCGCCCCTACCCCGGCCTGGCCTCCGCCCTTCCCTTCTTCGCCACCCCGGAGGGCCGCCGCTACTTGGTGCTGGTGGTCCTCTACGGCCGGAAGGGGGAGGCCGGGCTCATGCCCGGCTTCTACCAGCTCAAGGACGAGGAGGTGGCCCGGCTCCTGAACCACCTAAAGGACCTCCTCCGGGCCAAGGGGGAGCCCTTCAGCCCGGAGGAGGTGGCCCGGGAGCGGGGGAAGAACCTCACCCCCGACGCGGTCAAGCGCCCCTAGGGTCTTCCAGGGCCGCCCCTTCGTCCGCCTGGCGCACCAGGGCGGCGTAGCGGGCGAAAAGCCCGTGGCGGAAGGCGGGGGGGCGGGGCTGCCAGCGGGCCCTCCTCCTTTCCAGCTCTTCCTCGGGGAGGAGGACCTCGAGGCGCCGGCCCTCCACGTCAATCCGCACCCGGTCCCCCTCTTCCAATAGGGCGATGGGCCCGCCCACGAAGGCCTCGGGGGCGATGTGGCCGATCATGAGGCCGCGGGTGCCTCCGGAGAAGCGGCCGTCGGTGAGGAGGGCCACCTCGGGCCCCAGGCCCTCCCCCACGAGGGCGCTGGTCACGGAGAGCATCTCGGGCATGCCGGGCGCCCCCTTGGGCCCCACGTAGCGGATGACCACCACGTCCCCCGGGCGGATCTCCCCCGCCAGGACCTTGGCCATGGCCTCCTCCTCCGAGTCAAACACCCGCGCGGGCCCCTCAAAGAAGGTGCGCTCCGTGCCCGCAAGCTTTAAGACCGCCCCCCTAGGGGCCAGGTTCCCGAAGAGGACCACGAGGCCCCCCTGGGGCTTTAGGGCCTTCTCCACGGGGAAGACCACCCGTTGGCCCTCCGCCTCCCGGAAGTGGGCCTCCACCTCCTCCTCCAGGGTCCGGCCCGTAACCGTCCGTTCCTCCCCGTAAAGGAGGCCCGCCTCCAGAAGCCGCTTGAAGACGAGGGGCGTGCCCCCCGCCTCGTAGAGCTCCCAGGCGGTGTAGGTCCCCCAGGGGCGGAGGTCGGCGATGACCGGGGTCTTGCGGGAGATCCGGTCGAAGTCCTCGAGGCTGAGCTCCACCCCCGCTTCCCTGGCCAGGGCCAGGAGGTGGAGCACGGCGTTGGTGCTCCCGCCGGTGGCGGCCACCGCGGCGATGGCGTTGAGGAAGCTTTTCCGGGTGAGGAAGTCCTTGGGCTTCCAGTCCCTCCGAATGGCCTCGGCTAGGACCTCCGCGGCCTTTCGGGTGGCCTTAGGCTTTTCGGGGTGCACCGCGGGGATGGCGTTGTAGCCCATGGGGGAAAGGCCCAGGACCTCCAGGGCCATGGCCATGGTGTTGGCGGTGTACTGCCCCCCGCAGGCCCCGGGGCCGGGGATGGCCCGCCGCTCGATCTCCAGAAGCTCCTCCTCGGAGATCCTTCCCGCGGCCCGTTGCCCCACCGCCTCAAAGACCTCCACGATGGTGAGCTTCCGCTCCCCGTAGACCCCCGGGGCGATGGTCCCCCCGTAGAGGACCATCCCCGGCACCCCGCTGCGGATGACCCCCATGGCCCCCCCGGGGATGGTCTTGTCGCAGGCGGAGAGCACCGCCATCCCGTCGTAGAGGTAGCCCTGGGCCACGAGCTCCACGCTGTCCGCGATGACCTCGCGGCTTACCAGGCTTGCCCGCATCCCCGGGGTGCCCATGCTGATGCCGTCGGAGATGGCGGGGGCCCCGAACTCAAAGGGGAAGACCCCGGCCTCCTTGAGCCCCGCCTTCAGGTCCAGGGCGAGCTGCCGGAGGTGGGCGTTGCAGGGCATGCCGTCGGTGAAGGTGTTCACCACCCCTACAAAGGGCCTAGAGAAGTCCTCGTCCCCCACGCCCACCGCCCGGAGCATGGCCCGGGCGGGGGCCTGCTGCAGTCCTTTCTTGATCCGGTCTGACCTCATGCGTCCCTCCAGGTGGCGATCTTTCCGTGAAAACTCCGGGCCCGGGGGAGAAGCCGGACCAGGGCCTTGGCCGCCTCCTCGGGGGAGAGGAGGCGGCCTTCCTCCTTGTACCCCCTAAACACCCGCTGGAGCACCGGGGCGGCCCCGCCTTGGGCCTCCCGGGCCGCGCGCTGCATCTCCGTTTCCACCACCCCGGGGCGGTAGATGAAGCAGGCCACCTCCGGGGCCTCCGCGGCCAGCTGCCGGGCCAGGTGCTCCTCCGCCGCCTTGGCCACCGCGTAGGCCCCGATGCCGGGGAGGTTGGTCTCCGCCGCCCCCGAGCCCACGTAGACCGCAAGCCCTTCCCCTTGGGCCTTGAGGTAGGGGTAGGCGAAGCGGGCCAGCTGGTAGCCCGCGAGGAGGTTGGCCTCGAGGACCTCCAGGAAGAGCTCCTCCGCCAGCTCAAAGAGGAAGGGCCCCGGGTGGAGGACCCCGGCGTTGTGGATGTAGCCGTAAAACCCCTCCAGGGCCTTGGCCTTTTCCACCAGGGCCTCGGCCACCTCCCTTTTTCCCGCGCTTCCCGCCACCATCTCCGCCTTGGCCCCGAGGGCCCGCACCTCCTCCAGCGCTTCCCTTAGGGGCCCTTCCGAGCGGGCGTTTAGCACCAGGTTGTACCCAGCGCGGGCCAGCTCCAGGGCCAGGGCCCTGCCGATGCCCCGGCTCGCCCCGGTGAGGATAAGGGTCTTTCTCACAGGAGTTCCTCCAAGGGGATCTGGACCCCGAGGAAGGCCAGGGTTGCCCCCGGCCCCAGGGCCTCGGCTTCCCGGTAGGCCCGCCCCTCGGGGTTGCGGTGCACCAGAACCCGCCTCCCCGTAAGGTCCACCACCCAGACCTCGGGCACCCCCCCGGCCGCGTAAAGGGGAAGCTTCACCTTGAGGTCGTAGTCTAGGGTGGTGTCCGCCACCTCCACCACCAGAAGGGCATCCCGCCCCTCGGGGAGGCGCTTTTCATAGAAGTCCGGCCGGGGCTTGAGGAGGGCCAGGTCGGGGTAGAGCTCGGATTCCCCCACCACCAGGGGGTTTTGCACTGCCAGAATGGCCCGCTCTGGGACCAGGGGGGCGAAGCGCGCGGTGAGCCGGTTCACCGTGGCCGCGGGGCGCTTTCCGATGGGGCTCATCTCCAAAAGCTCCCCTTCCACCAGCTCCAGCCTCAGGTCCTCGGGGAAGACCCCGGCCTCCACCATGCGGTGGAACTCCTCCAGGGAGATCTTGTGGCGGGTCACGGCAGGACCTCCTCTAAGGGGATGGAAAGCCCCAGGGCCTCGAGGCGCCCCCCCTCCACGGCCTCGGCCACCCGGTAGGCCCCCCCCTCCGGCGCCCGGAAGACGTGGACCCGCCGGCTCTCCAGGTCCACCACCCAGACCTCGGGGACCCCGGCCTTGGCGTAGAGGGGAAGCTTTACCTTGAGGTCGTAGTCCAGGGAGCTTTCCGCCACCTCTATCACCAGAAGGGCGTCCTCCGCCTCGGGGATTTTCCCCGCGTAGAAATCCTCCCTAAAGCGAAGGATGGCGAGGTCGGGCTGGGGCTCGGTGTCCGGTGAAAGGCGGAGTGGGTCTTGGACCTGTAGCAGAGCCTGACGGCGGGCCTGAAGAGGAAAAAAGGCATCCATAAGCTTCTTGACCGCCGCCATGTGCCGCTTCCCCACGGGGCTCAGCTCCACCACCTCCCCCTCCAGGAGCTCCACCCGGTCGTCCTCCCCGAGGATCCCTGCCTCGGCCATGCGGTGGAAGTCCTCGGCGCTGAAGCGGTGCCGGATCATATCCCCATCTTAGGCGAGGTGGCGGAGGACCGTGGCCGTGAAGGCCTCCGTGCCCGCGCTTCCCCCGAGGTCCGGGGGCGGGGTCTCCAGGAGGGCCTTGGCCACGGCGTCTTCCACCTTCCGCGCCAGCTCCACCAGGCCGAAGGCGTGCTCCAGCATCATGGCCGCGGAGAGGATGGCGGCCGTGGGGTTGGCGAGGCCTTTGCCGGCGATGTCGGGGGCGGAGCCGTGCACGGGCTCAAAGACCGGGGTGCCCCTTCCCAAGGAGGCGGAGGGGAGGAGGCCTAGGGAGCCTGGGAGGACGCTCGCCAGGTCCGAGAGGATGTCCCCGAAGATGTTCCCCGTGACCACCACGTCAAAGCGGGCAGGGGAGCGGACCAGGTGCATGGCCATGGCGTCCACGTACTGGTGCTCCAGGGCGACGTCGGGGTAGCCCCGCCCCACCTCCTCCACGGTCTTGCGCCAGAACTCCCCCACCTCGAGGACGTTCGCCTTGTCCACGCTCACCACGTGCTTCCTGCGCTTCCTCGCCGCCTCAAAGGCCACCCGGGCCACCCGCTCCACCTCGGGCTTGCTGTAGCGCTCCGTGTTCCAGGCCTCGGCCTCGGACATCCCCCGGGGCTCCCCGAAGTAGATCCCCCCGGTGAGCTCCCGGACGATGAGGACGTCCACCCCCCGGGCGATCTCCTCCTTCAGGGGGGAAAGCCTTTCCAGCCCGGGGAAGACCTTGGCCGGGCGGAGGTTGGCGAAGAGGTCCTGGCTTTTCCTTAAGGCCAAAAGCCCCGTCTCCGGGCGGATCTTGCGGGGAAGGCCGTCCCACTTGGGCCCCCCCACGCTTCCCAGAAGCACCGCCTCCGCGCTTTCCACGCCCTTCCTCGTGGGCTCGGGGAAGGGCTCGCCGAAGGCGTCTATGGCCGCCCCGCCGAAGGGGAAGACCTCGTAGGCGAGGCCCAGGCCCTCGGCCTCGTCCAGGGCCCTCAGGACCTTCAGGGCGGCCTCGGTGACCTCGGGGCCGATCCCGTCCCCGGGGAGCACGGCCACCTTCATTCCGTCCTCCTGGGGTAGGGGAGCTTCCGGTCAAACTGGTCCAAAAGCTCCCCGGCCTCCAGAAGCTCCCCGATGGGGTCCCAAAGCCCCTCCACCAGGGCCTCCCGGGCCTCTTCCCGGATGGAGAGGGGAGCGGTGCGGTCCCCGAAGCGCACCTCTTTGTTCACCAGGTCAATCTCCACCTCCAGCTCCGGGTTCTCCTCCACGCTGCGGAAGAGGACGCCCAGGTCCTCAGGGGCTAGGCTCACGCAGGGGAGGCCGATGGCGGTGGCGTTCCCGAAGAAGATCTCGGCGAAGCTCTCCCCGATGATGGCCTTAAACCCCGCCCGCTTGATGGCCTGGGGGGCGTGCTCGCGGCTAGAGCCGGAGCCGAAGCCCGACTCCACCAAGAGGATCGTGGCCCCCCGGTAGCGGGGATCGTTCAGGGGGTGGGGCTTGGGGTTCCCCTTCTCGTCAAAGCGCTCGTCGTAGAAGAGGTACTGCCCCAGGCCCTCAAAGGTGAGGACCTTCATGAAGCGGGCGGGGAGGATCCGGTCCGTGTCAATGTCCTCGCCCCTCAAGGGCACCGCTTTTCCGCGGATCACGGTGAACTTCTCCAGCATGGCTTTTCCCTCCTCAGCGGACGCCCGCCAGGCCGAAGACCTCCCGGGCGTCGGCGATCTCCCCGGCCACGGCCGCCGCCGCCACCATGAGGGGGCTCATGAGGACGGTGCGGCCCCTGGGGCTTCCCATGCGTCCCTTGTAGTTCCGGTTGGAGCTGCTGGCGCAAAGCTCGTCCCCTTCCAGCCGGTCCGGGTTCATGGCGAGGCACATGGAGCAGCCGGGCATCCGCCATTCAAACCCCGCCTCGCGGAAGACCTCGGCGATCCCCTCCTCCTCGGCCTTCCTCGCCACCCACTCCGAGCCCGGCACCACCAGGGCCCGCACCCCCTTCTTCACCTTGTGCCCCTTGAGGTAGCGGGCGACCTCCCGGAGGTCGGAAAGCCTCGCGTTGGTGCAGCTTCCGATGAAGGCCACCTGGATGGGCACCCCCTTGATGGGCTGGCCTGGCCTGAAGCCCATGTAGGCCAAAGCCTCCTCGGCCACGGGGCGCTCCTCCTCCGGCAACTCCTCCAAGAGGGGGATCCTGCCGTCAATGGGGATGGCCTGGCCCGGGGTGATGCCCCAGGTGACGGTGGGGGCGATCTCCTCGGCGCGGAAGGTGACCACGTCGTCGTAGGAGGCGTCGGGGTCGGAGCGCCAAGCGAGCCACCTCCTCTTGGCCTCCTCCCATTCAGGCCCCTTGGGGACGTAGGGGCGGCCCTCGAGGTACTGGAAGGTGGTCTCGTCGGGGTTCACGTAGCCGATGCGGGCTCCGCCCTCAATGGACATGTTGCAAAGCGTCATGCGGCTTTCCATGTCCATGGCCTCCACGGCGCTTCCCCCGTATTCATAGGCGTAGCCCAAGCCCCCCTTCACCCCCAGGTGGCGGATGATGTGGAGGATCACGTCCTTGGCGTAGACCCCGGGGGCGAGCCTTCCCTCCACGTTGATCCGCCGCACCTTGAGCTTTTGGGCGGCGAGGGTCTGGGTGGCGAGGACGTCCCGGACCTGGCTCGTGCCGATGCCGAAGGCCACGGCCCCGAAGGCCCCGTGGGTGGAGGTGTGGGAGTCCCCGCAGGCGATGGTCATCCCGGGCTGGGTGAGGCCGAGCTGGGGCCCGATGACGTGGACGATGCCTTGGTTGCCGCTCCCCAGGTCAAAGAAGGTGATGCCGTGCTCCCTTGTGTTCGCCCTGAGGGCCTCCAGCATGCTCTGGGCCAGAGGGTCCTGGAAGGGCTCGGTGCGGTCGTGGGTGGGGACGATGTGGTCCACGGTGGCGAAGGTGCGGTGGGGGTAGCGTACCCGAAGGCCAAGGTCCTTGAGCATCCCGAAGGCCTGGGGGCTCGTGACCTCGTGGAGGAGGTGGAGGTCTATGAAGAGCTGGCTTTGGCCGTTTCTGAGCTTCCTCACCTCGTGGGCTTCCCAAACCTTCTCGTAGAGCGTCTTTCCCATGAAACCCCCCTTACGCAAAACCCCCGGGTCCTTTGGGGCCCGGGGGATACGCGACGGCCATCCCTAGACCGGGCCCGCCCGGTCTAGGACTAGAATCACCGCCCGCCGCATTGCCCCTAAGGGTAAGCCCTCGAGGCCCGCGGGGTCAAGCTTGACGAGCGAAGCCACCTCCCCTACAATGACCCTTGCGTCTGCCGGGGTGGCGGAATTGGTAGACGCGCATGATTCAGGGTCATGTGCCCGCAAGGGCGTGCGGGTTCAAGTCCCGCCCCCGGCACCAGAAGGCCCCCGCGAGGGGGCCTAAGCTTTTGCTACACTTAGGCCATGAAGCGGGTGCTTTCCGGCATCCAGCCCTCGGGGGAGATCCACATCGGCAACTACCTCGGGGCCATCAAGCAGTGGGTGGCCATCGGGGAGAAGCTGGGGCGGGACGCCTTCTTCTGCATCGTGGACTACCACGCCCTCACGAACCCCCTCGCCTACGACCCTTCTACCCTCGCCCAGCGCACCTTTGAGGCCGCCCTGGTCAACATCGCCGCGGGGCTTGACCCGGAGAAGGTCACCCTCTTCGTCCAGTCCCACGTGCCCGAGCACACCGAGCTCTCCTGGGTCTTCACCACCTTAACCCCCCTGGGGGACCTCACCCGCATGACCCAGTTCAAGGACAAGGCCAGCAAGCAGGAGACCGTCTGGTCTGGCCTCCTCATGTACCCGGTGCTCCAGGCGGCGGACATCCTCATCTACAAGGCGGACACCGTCCCCGTGGGGGAGGACCAGGTGCAGCACATTGAGCTCACCCGGGAGATCGCCCGCCGCTTCAACCACCTCTTCGGGGAGACCTTCCCCGAACCCCAGGCCCTCTTAAACCCCGAGGCCCCCCGGGTTCCCGGGATTGACGGCAAGGCCAAGATGAGCAAGTCCTTGGGCAACACCATCGGCCTCCTGGAGCCTGAGGAGAGCATCTGGCAGAAGATCCAGCATCTCCCCGACGACCCCCAGAGGATCCGCCTCTCCGACCCCGGGGACCCCGAGCGCACCATCGTCTTCACCTACCTCTCCTACTTCGCCCCCAAGGACCTGGTGGAGGCCCTGAAGGAGGAGTACCGGAAGGCGGGGGTGGGGACCTACGTGGTGAAGCGGATCCTCTTTGACCACCTCATGGAGGCCCTGCGCCCCATCCGGGAAAGGGCCGAGGCCCTGAAGAAGGACCCGGACTACGTGATGGATGCCCTTTTGGAGGGCGCCAAGCGGGCCAGGGCCGTGGCCCAGGCGACCATGGAGGAGGTGCGGGAGAAGGTAGGCCTCCTCTTGCCCAAGAAGCGCCCGGTCCTCCGGTGATCCGCATCGCCTTTCCCGGCTTTGAGGGGACCCCGGAGGCCCTGAGGGAGGCCCTGAGGCGGGGCCGGCTTTCCCCCAGGGCCATCCCCGTCCTCTCCGTGGTGGAGCAGGCCCTGGCCCAGGTGCCGGAGGACCTGCGGACGAAAAGCGAGCTCCTCCCCCTCCTCGCCGAGCTTCTGGTGCTGAAGCTCTCCCCGGAAAGGGCCCTCCTCCCCAAGGAGGAGGGGGAGGAGGCCCCCCTGGTCCAGGTCCTCGTGGACCTCTCCGAGATGGTGGCCTTCCTCGAGGCCCGCTTGGAGCGGCGGGCGCGGCTTCTCCCCGTGGCCCCGCCCCCCCTGCCCAGGCCCGCCCTGAGGCTTTCCCCAAAGTCTTTGGCCGAGGCGGCGAAGGGCTTCCGCAGGGCCGTTCTCCGGCTTCCCCGGGAGGCCTTCGGGGTGCGGGAGGCCTGGGAGCGGCTCAAGGGGGCGATCCGGGGCCGGGTGGCCTTCCAGAGCCTGCCGCTTGCCACCTGGGGCGAGAAGGCGGTGGGCTTCGCCGCCCTCCTCGAGGCCTGCCGCCTGGGCCGGGTGCGCCTCTTCCAGGAAGCCCCCTTCGCGCCCCTTTACGTGGAGCCCGTGGGGGCCCTCGAGGGGGACCTGGAGCGCACCGCCTAGGGAGGGTACAATGCCCTTATGGGCGAGGCGGCGAGGCCTCTGGAGCTTCTGGACGCCGAGGCCTACTTGGCCCTGGAGGAGCGGTCCCCGGTGCGCCATGAGCTCGTGGAGGGCGTACCCTACGCCATGGCGGGGGCAAGCCTTTCCCACAACCGCATTGTGGGCAACCTCTACGCCCTCCTCAGGCCCGAGGCCCTGGCCAAGGGGTGCCGGATTTACACGGAAACCGTCAAGCTCCGGGTCTCCGCCAGGACCTTCTACTACCCCGACCTCATGGTGGTTTGCCAGGGGGTTCCGCCCCACACCCACTACGAGGAGGCCCCCTGCCTGGTGGTGGAGGTGGTGTCCGAGGCCACCGAGGCCATAGACCGAAGGGAGAAGCTCTGGCGCTACCGGGAGATCCCAAGCCTACAGACCTACCTCTTGGTGGACTCCCGGGAAAGGCGGGTGGAGGGCTACTTTCGCCAGGGGGAGGGCTGGCTCTACCGTCTGTGGGAGGGGGAAGGGGAGGTGGAGGTGCCTTGCCTGGAAGCCCGGTTCCCTCTAGAGGCTATCTACGAAGGAGTGGGGATTTGAGGGGCACATATCCAGTCCCAAAGGGCGTGCCTAGCGCCCGGGCTGGTCCAGGGTTGCCAAGAGGACTTCTAACCGCTCTAGTAGTGGGGGGAGGTCTTGTTCCAGGATGGTCGCAACCACCTCCATGTCCACACCGAAATACTCGTGGATAAGGAGGTTGCGGGTGGCCACAATCTCCCGCCAGGGGATTTCGGGGTGAAGGCGCCTGAAGTCCTCGGAAATGCCCCTGGCTGCTTCGCCGAGGATTTCCAAGAGGCGGACGAGGGCGAGGGACGTTTCTTCTTCTGGGACGAGGCTTCTTAGATCTTTGCCCCGAGCGATTTCCAGGGCACGCCTACAAGCGTCCCGCATGTGAAGGAGCCGGACGCGGTCGGAAAGGCTACGCCGCCTCATGTATGGGGCGGGCCTCCCTCAGGACCTCTTCCCGGAGGTAAGGGCTCAGGCTCCCCAGGGTATGGAGGTCCACCCTGCGCCCGAAGATACGGGTCAGCTCCTCCTGAAGCCTGGCGAAGCCCAGGCCCGGGGTGCGACCGGGAAAGAACTCCACCAGGAGGTCCACGTCGCTTTTCTCGTCGGCCTCGCCCCGGGCGAAGGAACCAAAGAGAAGGAGGCGCCGGACCCCGTACCGCTGGCATAGCTCCGCCAGGGCTTGGGGGGAGACGGGGGTAGGCAAGGCCATGACCCCTTCATTTTAGCCTGGCTTAGAGGCCCTGGTACACCTCCGCGAGGTCCAGGTGCCCCCCTAGGCAGGGGAGGGGAAGCGTGCCTGCCTCTGCCTCCCGGTACACCCAGCCCTCTCCTTCTCGGTAGTAGCCGAAGGCCCGGGGGGTACGGGAGTCCAGGAGGAGGTAGGCTTGGAGGGTGGGCAGGCTCAGGTACTTGCGGAGCTTTTCCCTCCGGTCCGTGGCCTCCGTGGAGTCCGAGAGCACCTCTATCACCAGGCAGGGCTTCTCCTTGTAGTATTCCCCGGGGTCTTCCTGGCAGACCACCATGAGGTCCGGGTAGTAGACCGTGGCCGCGTCCACCTTGAGCCGCATGCCGCTGGCATAGAGGCGGCAGCCCCGCTTCCGAGCCAGGGGGCCAAGGGCCAGGACCAGGTTCACCACCACCCGGTTGTGCCGATCGCTGGCCCCGGCCATGGCGTGGGGGAAGCCTTCCACCAGCTCGTGCTTCACCGGGGCTTCCCGCTCCAAGGCGAGGTACTCTTCCAAGGTCAGGGGCCGCACCTGTTTGGCCGCGCCCATGGCTAGAGTGTAGCGCAGGCCGGAAAGCCTACGCCGCCTCATGGCGGGACGGCCACCCATGCGCCGCCCGGTGGCTTAGCGGAGGAAGGTGAGGACGGCCAGGGCCGCCGCCAGGGCGGTGAAGTAGAGCATGAGCTTGTTGAAGGCGGTGTTGATCTCCGCCTTCACCTCCTGGCGGAGGCTCGCCATCTCCTGCCGCAGGCTTTGGATTTCCCCGCGCAGCTCGGTGGTCTCCGCCTTCATCTCCTGCCGCAGGCTTTGGATCTCTGCCTTGATTTCCTGGCGGAGGCCGTTGAACTTTTCCTCCACCTCCCGGCGCAGGCCCCCAATCTCCGCCTTCACCTCCTGGCGGAGGAGGTCCACCCGCCCCTCCAGGGAGGTGACCTGGCCCGGGAGGGTGGCCATGACCCCCTCCACGATCCCCTCCAGCTTGTAGAGGCGCTCCTCCGTGGTCATTGCCCTCAAGTTAGCACAGGCCGGGGGTGTGGGGTGGAGAATGACGGCGCCTCTCCTTCCGGGCCTGGGGAGGTTACCCCAGGGTGAGGGGCCGCACCGCCTTGGCCACGCCCATGCCTAGAGTTTACCGCCAAAAGGCTACGCCGCCTCATGGATGGGGCGGGCCTCCCTCAGGACCTGTAAGGGCTCAGGCTTCCCAGGGTGTGGAGCTCCACCCTGCGCCCGAAGATATGGGTCAGCTCCTCCTGAAGCCTCGCAAAGCCCAGGCCCGGGGTGCGCCTAGGGAGGAACTCCACCAGGAGGTCCAGGTCGCTTTCCTCCTCCGCCTCTCCCCGGGCGAAGGAGCCAAAGAGCAGGAGCCGCCGCACCCCGTACCGCTGGCATAGCTCCGCCAGGGTTTAGGAGGAAAGGGATGTCTGCGGGGTCATGGGCTCGCCGTGCATGAGCTGGGCCGCGAAGGAACGAGTTTGGCGAAAACTGCTACAGAAGGGTCCCCCCAGTTAAGCTGGGAGGACCCTAGGAGGAGTGTGCTAACGCTACTGCTTTTCCACCTTTACACCGTTACTATCACCCTCAACTGCATAGGTGGTAAGGCCATTGGGATGCTTCACCGTGATGTTGAAGGTTGGCGCATCGCTAACCGGTAATCCTGTAATCGTCATGCCATCGCAAGATTTCGGGTCTAGGGCATTTACGTCATCTTCAGTAAAGCTGTAGTTGAGACTTGTGGAACTAGTGCGGTTGGATTCCGCGGTCAGGGCAATGGTACGGGCGCACTGGAGCGCCGCCGCGTCAAAGGCCCGCTTCCGGGCGCCGATGAGGTTGGGGATCAGCACCGCAGCCAAAATGGCGATGATGGCGATGACGATCAGGAGCTCAATCAGGGTGAAACCTTTCGCGTTCCGCATGCCTTCTTCTCCTTTTAGCTTTCCGCGCTTTTATGCTATCGCGCGGCCATGAGTGCCTGAAGCCGACTTGCCTGCCTCTTACCTGGCCCTGCCTTCTCTCAGCCTTCTTACCCCTTTCTCACCTCCTTTCTGGGGCCATTCTCCCGCCCGCCCCTTGCCCCTGTCAACCCCCCCTTTGGGGGGTCATCCTCAGGATGGGGGAGGGGTGTGAAAGCGGTGTGAAGGCCTAGGGGGCGTTCCTGGGGTAGACCCGCACGGTGTAGACCTGCCCCGGGCCGGGCACGTAGAGGAGGCGGTTTCCCTCCCTGGCCTTAAGCCGCAGGTTCAGGGTGAGGGCGAGGCGGGGAGCCGTCTGCACCTGGAAGAAGGGGAGGTTGGGGTCGTTGTCCACCAGGTCCAGCACCACGTAGGGCTGGGCGTTGGTGAAGGTGGCGGCGGTGCAAGCCTGCTTCCCCAGGCGGTACTCCCGAAGTACGTAGGTGTTGGCGTCGGCCCAGGGGTCGGGGGCCTTGTAGTCCGGGCCCAGGGTGGAGCGGGGCTCGAGGCGGTAGGCCCTAAGGGCGCACAGGCCGGGGTTGTTGGGGTCGGGGAGGAGGGCGGCCAGGCAGGTGGGCGGCTGGCACGCCGCTCCGTTCACGGTGGCCCCGGAGACCACGGCTTGGGCTTCCTGGAGGGTGTCCGCAAGGTACCCGGCGGCATCCTTGAGCTCCTCCAGGAGCTGGGCCTGTTTGCGGGCCGCGCGGTTGGCCGCCAGGGTCCCCTGGGTGAAGGCCAGGAGGGCTGCGGTGAAGATGGCGAGCACCGCCAGGGCCACCAGGATTTCCAGTAGGGTGAAGCCTCTTCTCATGGCGCCCACTCCCGGTAGAAGGTGTAGGTTTTGCCCCCGCCCTGCAAAGTGAGCTCCACCGCCACCAGGCGGCAGGCGGTGGGGGAGGTGCCCTGCTGGCAGCTCACGGCGCAAGAGTAGCCCGTGCCGGGGCTTCCCGAGCAGGTTGTGAAGGTGAGAGGGTCCCCAGGGTCCATGCGCCCCGCCGCCCTCACGGTCACGGAGAAGCCGCCCGTCTGGCCGAGGGCGGGGAGGGTTAGGGTGGTGCCGTTATAGGTGCTCTCCCTCCGGGCCCGCTCCAGGTAGTCCTTGGCCACCACCACGGCCCGGGTTTCCAGCCCGGCGCTTCGGTTCACCCGGAAGACGCCCAAAAGCCCCGAGAGGATGGCGGCGCTGAGCAGGCCGAATATGGCCAGGGCCACGAGGAGTTCCACCAAGGAGAAGCCCTTCTTCACCGCACCACCACCTTTCCGATGACGCCGATCACGTTCACGTCGCGCCTAAGGTCCGGGTAGCGGGTGTGCTGGAGGGTGAACTTTTTTAGGGGCGCGTCCGTGGTGCCATGAGGGGGGAAGAAGGCCACGCCCACGGGCAGGCCGAGGTTGCTCCCGACCACCTGGGCCTGGCGGAAGCGTTGGGTGGGCGCGTTCAGGTTGTCGCAGTCCTGGCCCAGGGCCCACCCCTCCGGGAAGACCTTCAGGCAACGCGGGCTATTCGTGCGCTTGGCCTCGGCCCGGGCGTACTGGAAGGCCTGGGCCAGGGATCGGGCGGCCTCGTCCAGCTCCGCCTGGGCCCGCCAGCGGAGGTAGTTGGGGACGGCGAGGCCCAGAAGCACCCCCAGGATGGCCATGACCACGAGGACTTCCAGCAGGCTCAGACCCCGCCTCACAGCCTCCTCCAGCTACCCTGCTTGGCCACCACCTGGGCCGACCCCTGGCTCGCCACCCGGAGCCTTTGGAGCACCAGAGGGTCGTAGACGATTTTGCCGCCCCCCTGCCCCGTCCCGGCGATCTGGGTCCAGCACTCGTTGCCGTTGCAGGCCTGGAGGTTCGCCACGCCCTCCACCACCACCGCTCCCGTGAGGACGGCGTTGCCCTGCTGGTCGTAGTCCCCGGCCACGTAGATGAGGCCCTGGAAGCCCTGGCCGCAGGAACCGTTTACGGTGAGGTTGCCGAAGACCACCAGGATGCCCCGGCCGCAAAGCCGGTTGCTTCCGGTGAGGTTGACGGTTCCCTGGACCACCTTGAGCTCCCAGTTGGCCAACGTCCCGTTGAAGGAGGAGGCCGAAACAGGCGGATAGAGGGCCCTGAAGGCGTCTTTGGACATGCCGAAGACCCGCCGGAAGAGCTCGTCGGGGTCGGAGGGGACCATGGGGGAGTTGGGCGCCGTTCCATGAAGAACCTGTCCCCCACCCCTGGTATCAATGGTCAGGCTGCTGGCTGCCCCCAGCACCTGGGGGACCAGGGGGGTGCCTTCGGCGATGTCGGGGGGAGGGGTCCCGCTCCAGGCCACGGTGACCTTCCCGGTGGCCAGGTCAAGGCTCTGGACGGTGCCCTGGTAGCTACTCACCTTTACGGTCTGCCCCGGGACCAGTCCCCGGGCGTCGGAGAGGGTCAGGGTGTTGGTACCCGGATCGTAGGCCTTCACCCCGAACTGGACCAGGTTGACTGGGGCCGAGGGTAGGATCACGTCGGTGAGGCTTGGGGTGAAGAGGGGCGTGAGGGTGAGGGTGTTTCCGCTCTTGCCCTCCACCCGGTAGGTCTTCGGGGTGCCTCCGGTGGGGATCTGCACGTAGCTTCCGGGAAGGA
This sequence comes from Thermus oshimai DSM 12092, assembly GCF_000373145.1. Classification (NCBI taxonomy): domain Bacteria; kingdom Thermotogati; phylum Deinococcota; class Deinococci; order Thermales; family Thermaceae; genus Thermus; species Thermus oshimai. The sequence continues at coordinate 40,694 of NZ_KB890620.1, read as the reverse complement.
TTAGGCTCGCGTCCTGGACGCTTAGGCTGAGGCTTCCGCCCTGGGTTAGGTTCTGAAGCAGGGGAAGGTTCGCCGTCAGGCTTACCTGGGTGACCCCGGTAAGAAGGCCGGTGGCCTGGGCAAAGTCCTGGCCGATGACCTGAGCATTTCCCCTGACCTCTATGCGCGGCCGGGAGGTGAGGGCCGCGGGGATGGCCCCGGCGATGCCGCAGCTTCCTGTGAAGGTCTGCTGGACCCTGGCCTTGGCCCCGGCGAACTCCGCCACGGCCTGGACCGTAACTTCCCCGCCGCTGAAGGCGGCGCCGGCGGACCCTTCGGAGTAGACGTAGGTCACCGAGGCGGTGGGCCCTCCGGAGACGGTGAGGGTATAGGTGGAGGGCGGGGGTTGGCCGCACCGGACGAGCTTGGGGAAGACGTCAAGGGCGCTTTCCGCCAACAGGAAGGCCTGGTAGGAAGCCCGTTCCACAGCGCTTCCCTTGAGGGTTCCCAGGGTCATGTAGCTCGTGGCCGCGAGGAGGCTGGTGAAGACCACCATCAGCACCACGAGGGTAATAGGGGTAACGACCCCTTTCCGCATCATGGTTGCCAGCGTAGACCCCGGTTTGGCGCTTCACCACCCCCAAATGGGGGAGGCGTTGGATCCTGGGCCCTTGTGAGCCACCCCACGGGGGAGGCCCGCCCGTTGCCGTAAACTCAGGGCCATGGTGGACGTCCTCGTGGTGGGCGCGGGTCCCGTGGGGCTTTGCGCCGCCCTTTGGGCCAAGCGGCTCGGCCTTTCCCACCTGGTCCTGGAGCGGGGCACGGTGGCGGAGACCGTCTACCGCTTTCCCCGGGACATGGTCTTCTTCTCCGAGGCCAAGAACATCGAGATCGGGGGCCATCCCTTGGTCGCCCAAGGTCCCAAGCCCACCCGCAAGGAGGCCCTCCTCTACTACCAGCGGGTGGCAGAGCGGGAGGGGCTAAGCGTTCTCACCTACACCGAGGTCCTGGGCATCCGGGGCCGGGAGGGGGCCTTCCAGGTCCTGGCCAAAGATCGCAAGGGGGAGCGGGCCTTCTCGGCCCGGTACGTGGTGGTGGCCACGGGCTACTTCGGGAACCCGAACCGCCTGGGCGTCCCGGGGGAGGACCTCCCCCACGTCCTCCACCGCTACGAGGAGGCCGCCCCCTTCTTCGGGCGGGAGGTGGCGGTGGTGGGGGGGTCCAACTCGGCGGTGGAGGCGGCCTTGGACCTCTACCGCGGCGGGGCGAAGGTCACCCTCGTCCACCGGGGAAAGTGGGTCAGGCCCTCGGTGAAGTACTGGCTCCTCCCCGACTTTGAGAACCGGGTCAAGGAGGGGAGCATCCGGGCGGTCATGGAGGCCCGGGTGGAGGCCATCACCCCGGAGGGGCTTTGGCTTCGCCGCCCGGAAGGGCGGGAGTTCCTGCCCGCCGACTTCGTGCTGGTTCTCATCGGCTACCGGGCGGAAGACCGCCTCCTTAGGGAGGCGGGGGTGGCCTACGAGGGGGAGAGGCCCTGGCTTTCTTCCGAGTGGGAGACCTCCATCCCCGGCCTCTTCGCCGTGGGCTCCTGCGCCTACGGGCCTGACACCCGCTCCGTCTTCATTGAGAACGGCCGGGAACACGCCCGGGTTGCCCTCACCGCCATCGCCGCCCGGGTGCGGGGCTTGACACCAAGGCCTTAGGGGGCTATCCTTAGCGGCAAGATGCGTTCCGGACTCGCCCTATCCCTAGCCCTGGTCCTAATCGTAGGGCCAGCGGGGGGTAGGGCGTAGCGCTTTAGGGCGCATCCCATAACCCCCCGGGCCAACCGGGGGGTTTCAAGTTTAAGGAGGGGTCCATGAAGGGAGCGGAGGCACTTTTAAGGGCGCTGGAGCGGGAAGGGGTGGAGGTGATCTTCGGCCACCCGGGCGGGGCGATCATGCCCACCTACGACGCCCTCTACGATAGCCCCATCCGCCACATCCTGGTGCGGCACGAGCAGGGCGGGGTCCACGCGGCCACCGCCTACGCCCGCGCCTCGGGCCGGGTGGGGGTGGTCATGGCCACCTCGGGCCCCGGGGCCCTGAACCTGGTCACGGGCCTCGCGGACGCCATGATGGACTCCACCCCGGTGGTGGCCATCACCGGGAACGTCCCCCGGGCCCTCATCGGCACCGACGCCTTCCAGGAGGCGGACGTCACCGGGGTCACCATGCCCATCACCAAGCACAACTACCTGGTCCAGGACGTGAACGAGATCCCCCGGGTGGTGAAGGAGGCCTTCCACATCGCCGCCACCGGCCGCCCCGGCCCCGTGCTCATTGACATCCCCAAGGACGTGCAGCTTGCGGAGTTCACGGGGAGCTTTGACGTGAAGCTGGACCTCCCCGGGTACAAGCCCACCCTGAAGGGGCACCCCAAGCAGATTGAAAGGGCCCTGGACGCCCTGGAGAAGGCGGAGCGCCCCGTCCTCATGGTGGGAGGTGGGGCGCAGCACGCCCACGCCGAGCTCCTCGCCTTCGCCGAGAAGACGGGGCTTCCCGTGATCACCACCCTCATGGGCCTCGGGGCCTTTCCCGGGAACCACCCCTTGTGGCTCGGGATGCCGGGGATGCACGGCACCGTGGCCGCTAACCGGGCCATCCACCACGCGGACGTGATCCTCGCCATCGGCCTCCGCTTTGACGACCGGGTCACGGGCAAGGTCTCCCGTTTCGCGCCCCACGCCCACACCATCATCCACGTGGACATAGACCCCGCCGAGATCGGCAAAGTGGTGCGCACCCACATCCCCATCGTGGGGGACTCGAGGCTCGTCCTCAAGGAGCTCCTCAAGGGGGCGAAGGCCTTGAGGCTTGCCGCCTGGTGGCGGGAGCTGGAGGACTGGCGCACCCGCTACCCCTTGCGCTACAAGCCCAAGCCCCACCTGCAAAGCCAGGAGGTGATCCGGGCCTTCCACGAGGCCACGGGAGGAAACGCCATCGTCACCACGGGGGTGGGGCAGCACCAGATGTTCGCCGCCCAGTTCTTCCCCGTGACCAGGCCCAGGAGCTTCCTCACCAGCGGGGGCCTCGGCACCATGGGGGTGGGGCTTCCCTTCGCCATCGGGGCCAAGATCGCCCGCCCCGAGGAGCTCGTCATTGACTTTGACGGAGACGGCTCCTTCCAGATGACCCTGCAGGAGCTGGCCACGGTGGTGAAGTACAAGCTGGACGTGAAGGTCGTCATCCTGAACAACGGCTACCTGGGCATGGTGCGCCAGTGGCAGGACCTCTTCCACGCCAAGCGCTACAGCGAGGTCTATCTGGCGGACTCCAACCCCGACTTCGCCCGCCTCGCCGAGGCCTACGGGATCAAGGGGGTGAGGGTGGAGCGGAAGGAGGACCTCATGAAGGGGGTGGAGGCCGTCCTGAACGCCGACGGCCCCGTGGTGGCCGAGTTCAAGGTCTACCACGAGGAGGGGGTCTTCCCCATGATCCCCGCCGGGGGCGCGGCCGAGGACATGATCATTGAGCCTCCCGAGGAGAAGGAGGAGGTGGGGGCGTGAGGCACGTCATCTCCGTTTTGGTGCAGGACCACCCCAGGGTCTTGAACCGCATCACGGGCCTTTTCGCAAGGCGCGGCTTCAACCTGGAAAGCCTCGCCGTGGGCACCACCCACCTGCCGGGGCTTTCCCGGATCTGCCTCGTGGTCTCCGGGGACGACCGCACCCTGGAGCAGGTGGAGAAGCAGCTCAACCGGCTCGTGGAGGTCCTCAAGGTCACGGACCACACCGAGCCCCACGTGGAGCGGGAGCTCTGCCTGGTGAAGGTCCACGTGGCGGGCCTCGAGGAGCGCCTCGCCGTCAAGGACATCCAGGAGGCCTTCCGGGCGAGGGTGGTGGACGTGGCCCAGAAGAGCCTCATCCTGGAGCTCACCGGGGACACCCAGAAGGTCAACTCCTTTATTGAGGCCTTGAGACCCTACGGGATCCTCGAGGTCATGCGCACCGGCGCGGTGGCCATGAGCCGGGGAGACCGGGTCTTGAAGGTGCGGGAGAAGAAGGAGGCGGTATGAAGATCTACTACGAGCACGACGCGGACCTTGGCTTCATCCTGGGCAAGAAGGTGGCGGTCTTGGGCTTCGGCTCCCAGGGGCACGCCCACGCCCTGAACCTCAAGGACTCGGGGGTGGACGTGCGCGTGGGCCTGCGCAAAGGGTCTAGGAGCTGGGAGAAGGCGGAGGCCGCAGGGCTTAGGGTCCTCCCCGTGGCCGAGGCGGTGCGGGAGGCCGACGTCGTCATGGTCCTCCTCCCCGACGAGAAGCAGGCCCAGGTCTACCGGGAGGAGGTGGAGCCCAACCTCAAGGAGGGCGGGGCCCTGGCCTTCGCCCACGGCTTCAACGTCCACTTCGGCCAGATCAAACCCCGCAAGGACCTGGACGTCTGGATGGTGGCCCCCAAGGGCCCGGGCCACCTGGTGCGCTCGGAGTACCAGAAGGGAAGCGGGGTCCCGGCCCTCGTGGCCGTGCACCAGGACGCCTCGGGAAGCGCCTTCCCCACCGCCCTCGCCTACGCCAAGGCCATCGGGGCGGCCCGGGCCGGGGTCATCGCCACCACCTTCAAGGACGAGACGGAGACGGACCTCTTCGGGGAGCAGGCGGTGCTTTGCGGGGGGCTTACCCGGCTCATCCGGGCGGGGTTTGAGACCCTGGTGGAGGCGGGCTACCCCCCGGAGATGGCCTACTTTGAGACCGTCCACGAGGTGAAGCTCATCGTGGACCTCATCTACGAGGCGGGGCTTAAGGGGATGCGCTACTCCATCTCCAACACCGCCGAGTACGGGGACTACACCCGGGGCGACCTCGCCGTGCCCCTGGAGGAGACCAAGCGCCGCATGCGGGAGATCCTGCGCCAGATCCAGACGGGGGAGTTCGCCCGGGAGTGGATGCTGGAGAACCAGGTGGGAAGCCCCGTCTTGGAGGCCAACCGCAAGCGCTGGGCGGCCCACCCCATTGAGGAGGTGGGCTCGAGGCTTCGCGCCATGATGCCCTTCCTCAAGGCCAGGGTACTGGAGGAGGTAGGCTAAGGGCTTGGACGGGGCCCCTTCGGTGGCCCCTGTGCGCGTTTAGGGAGGTGAAGGAAGATGGAAAAGGAACGGCACATCCGGATTTTTGACACCACGCTCAGGGACGGGGAGCAAAGCCCAGGGGTGGCCCTCTCCTTGGACCAGAAGCTGGAGATCGCCCAGGCCCTCGCCCGGCTCAACGTGGACATCATTGAGGCGGGCTTCCCCGTATCGGGGCCCATGGAGTTTGAGGCGGTGCGCCGCATCGCCACCGAGGTCAAGGGCCCCATCATCGCCGCCCTCGCCCGCACCCACACCCTGGACATTGACCAGGCGGCCAAGGCCCTGGAGAAGGCGGAGAAGCCCAGGATCCACGTCTTCACCTCCGCCTCCAAGGTCCACCTGCAGTACATGCTGAGGAAGACGGAGGAGGAGGTCCTGGAGATGGCGGATAGAATGGTCCGCTACGCCAGGAGGTACGTGGACGACGTGGAGTTCTCCGCCCAGGACGTGATGCGGGCGGACTGGGAGTTCGTCAAGCGGCTTTACGAGGTGGCCATTGAGGCCGGGGCCACCACCATCAACATCCCCGACACCACGGGCTACGGCACGCCCCAGGAGTACGGGGCCCTGATCCGCAGGATCCGGGACGAGGTGGTGCGGGGGCGGGACGTGATCATCTCCACCCACACCCACGACGACCTGGGCATGGCCACGGCCAACGCCCTGGCGGGCGTGGAGAACGGGGCCGGGCAGGTGGAGTGCACCATCAACGGGATCGGGGAACGGGCCGGGAACACCGCCCTGGAGGAGGTGGTCATGGCCCTTTACGTGCGCCGGGACTTCTACAAGGCCTACACCAAGGTGAACACCCGGGAGATCTACCGCGTCTCCCGCCTGGTGGAGCGCTACACCGGCATGCCCGTGCCCCCCAACAAGGCCATCGTGGGGGACAACGCCTTCGCCCACGAGTCCGGCATCCACCAGGACGGGGTTTTGAAGCACCGGGGCACCTACGAGATCATGGACGCGGAGCTCATCGGCCGCCGCCCCGCGGTATTGGTGCTCGGCAAGCACTCCGGCCGGGCGGCTTTCAAGAAGGCCCTGGAGGATCTGGGCTACAAGGACCTCACGGAGGAGCAGCTCAAGGTCCTCTTCGCCCGCTTCAAGGAGATCGCGGAGAAGAAGGGCCCCCTTTCCGCGGAGGAGCTCCAGGCCCTGGTGGAGAGCGAGCGCGAGCCCACCTCCACCTTCTTTGAGCTCCAGCACGTCCAGTTCTTCTCCGGCTCCGGCCTCCTGCCCACGGCCACGGTGAAGGTGAAGACCCCAGGCGGGGAGAAGGTGGCCACCCACACCGGGGACGGGCCGGTGGACGCGGTGTACAAGGCTTTGGAGGAGGCCATCGGGCTTAGGCCGGAGCTGGAGCTTTACCGGGTGGAGGCCATTACGGGAAGCACCGAGGCCCTGGGCCAGGTGACGGTGCGCCTGCGCCTGGGGGAGCTCCAGGCGGTGGGGGTGGGGGTTTCCCCGGACATCATCGAGGCCAGTGCCCGGGCCTTCCTGGACGCCGCGGGGAAGCTGGCCTCGGGCCGGGCCATGCGCCACCCGCCTTCCATAGAGGAGGTCCACCGCGGGGTCTAAGCACCCCACCGAAGCGCAAGCTTGGGTGGGGTACTTGGGAGCCCGGAATAGGAGAAAAGCGGCATGGTGGAGATCCTAGACACCACCTTACGGGACGGGACCCAAGGGGAGGGGGTGAGCCTCTCCGTGGACGACAAGGTGGCCATCGCCAGGAGGCTTGCCGCCTTCGGCGTCCACTTGATTGAGGGGGGGTGGCCCGGCTCCAACCCCAAGGACGCGGAGTTCTTCGCCCGCATGAAGGGGGTGGACCTGGGGGAAGCCCGGCTTGCGGCCTTCGGGGCCACCCGAAAGAAGGGCCTCCTCCCCGAGGAGGACCCTTCCGTCCTGGCCCTTCTGGAGGCGGAGACCCCGGTGGTGGTCCTCTTCGGCAAGAGCTGGACCCTGCACGTCCTCGAGGCCCTGGAGACCACCCTGGAGGAGAACCTGGCCATGATCCGGGACACCGTGGCCTTCTTTGCAAAGAGGGGCCGGCGGGTGGTGTACGACGCGGAGCACTTCTTTGACGGGTACAAGGAGGACCCCGGCTACGCCCTCGCCACCCTGGAGGCGGCCCTGGAGGGGGGTGCGGACACCCTGGTCCTCTGCGACACCAACGGCGGCTCCCTCCCCGAGGAGGTCTACGCCATCACCAAGACCGTGGTGGAGCGCTTCCCCGGGGTGAGGATCGGCATCCACCCCCACAACGACGCGGAGCTCGCCGTGGCCAACGCCCTGGCCGCGGTCCGGGCCGGGGCCACCCACGCCCAGGGCACGATTAACGGCTACGGGGAGCGGTGCGGCAACCTGAACCTCACCTCCTTCCTCCCCACCCTGGTCTTCAAGTACGGCATCCCCGCCATCCCTCCGGAAAGGCTTCGGGGGCTCAAGGAGCTCGCCCACTTCGTGGACGAACGGGCCAACCTCACCCCGAACCGCCGCGCCCCCTACGTGGGGGAGGCGGCCTTCGCCCACAAGGCGGGGGTGCACGTCTCCGCCGTGCTCAAGAACCCCCGCACCTACGAGCACATTCCCCCCGAGTGGGTGGGCAATAGCCGCCGCTTTCTGGTCTCCGACGTCTCGGGGCGCTCCAACCTCCTGGCCAAGCTCCAGGAGGTGGGGGTGGACCTCTCCAAGGAGGAGGCGAAGCGGCTCCTTGAGGAGGTCAAGGCCCTGGAGTACGAGGGCTACGCCTTTGAGGGGGCGGAGGCCAGCTTCTACCTCCTGGCCCACCGCATGAAGGGGGGAGGCCTGCCCTTCCAGGTGGAGGGGTTTTCCGTCTTCGTGCACGGGAGTGGCCTTTCCACCGCCTGGGCCGAGGCCACGGTGCGGGTCCGGGTGGGGGAGAGCCTGGAGCACACCGCGGCGGAAAGCCCCTATGGCCCCGTTTCCGCCCTGGACCGGGCCTTCCGCAAGGCCATCCTGGGCTTCTACCCCGAGCTTGCGGACGTGGAGCTTGCGGACTACAAGGTGCGCATCCTCTCGGGCCAGGAGGCGGGCACGAACAGCGGGGTGCGGGTCCTGGTGGAGATGCGAAGGGGGGAGGAGCGCTTCGCCACCGTGGGGGCCAGCGAGAACATCCTCGAGGCCTCCTTGAAGGCCCTCACCGACGGCTACGCCTACGCTCTTCTCAAGCCCCTTCTGGAGCGGGCCCTTACGGGCTCCAGGGGAGGCTAGCCCCGGGGAAGGCCAGGGGGCTTACCGGCTCCTCCGGGGTATAGAACTCCGGGGTGGGGAGCCTTTCCCCGTAGCGCTCCAGGGGGCCCTTCAGGACCATGAGGTCGGGCTCGGGTTCGGAGTCTTCCGAAAGGCGCAAAGGGGACTGGACCGCCACCAGGGCCTTTCCCCCTAGGGCCTCCTTGAGCCTATGGTCCAGGTGCAGGACCATGAGGAAGTGCTTTGGACCCAGAGGGCTCATCTGGTAGGCTCCACGCGGGGCACCCCCCGGAAGGCTCGCTCGTACTCCTCCACGCGGAAGCGGTAGCGGGTGGCCACGCCTCCATTATGCCCCCATGCCCGAGTAGCGCCTGAGGCCGAGCCGCCAGAGGAGGCGGGAGAGGAGGAGGAAGAACCCCCCCCAGAGGAGCACCACCCCCACCCCCGGCCAAAGCGCCACCTCCTGCCCCGCCAGGGTGGCCGCGGGGAGGTAGACCAGGTAGGGGAAGGGGGTGAGGAGGGCGAGGGCGCGCACGGTCTCCGGGAAGACCTCCAGGGGGGCGATGGTGCCCGAAAGGAAGAGGTAGAGGAGGAAGAAGACCTCCTCCAGGGCGCTGGCCCGCTCGCTCCAGAAGGTGAGGAGGGCGGTGGTGTACTGCATGAGGTAGCGGAGGAGGAAGGCCAGGGCCGTGAGGAGGAGGCCCAGGAAGAGGTCATCCCAGGCGGGGACGAAGCGGGCCTCGGGGAAGAGGAGGAAGAAGACCCCTATGAGGAGGAGGACGAAGGGGAGCCGGGCGAGCCTTTCCGCCACGTGGGCCGCCAGGTGCTCAAAGAAGGGGTCTAGGGGCTTCAGGAGGCGGAACGAAAGCCTCCCCTCCACCACGTCCCGCTCAAACTCCCACACCACCCAGACCACGGTGAGCTGGCGCACCAGGTAGGTCATGAGGAAGTAGCGGGCGAACTCCCCCGAGGTCAAGGGGAAGCCCCCTCCTTCCGCCGCCTCCATCCAGACCCCCATGAGGATGAGGGGGAGGACCCCGGCGAGGGCCCAGAGCACCAGCTCCGCCCGGTACTCCAGCATGTAGGCCAGGTAGACCTGGAGGAGGGTCTTGGCCTTCCTCACGGGCCCACCTCCGCCTTTTGGAACACCCGGGCGATGACCTCCTCCAAAGGGGGTTCGCGGACCTCGAGGTCCTCCACGGGAAGCCGCCTCAGGATCTCCGCCACCCGCTCCGTAAGCCGCTCCCGGGGGACGAGGAGCTTGGCCTCCTGGCCCGCAAGCTCCCGCACCTCCCCAAAGGGGAGGAGGGCCTCCTTGGGGAGGGGCCTTGCCAGGACGAGCCCCACCTCCCGGTAGGGGGCGAAGCGCTCCAGGAGGCCCTCCAGGGCCCCGTCGTAGAGGAGGCGCCCCCGGTGGATGACCAGGACCCGTTCGCACAGGGCGCTGATGTCCGCCATGTAGTGGCTGGTGAGGAGGAGGGTGGCCCCGTAGCGTTCGTTGTAGGCCTTTAGGAACTCCCGCACCGCCACCTGGGCGTTCACGTCCAGGCCCAGGGTGGGCTCGTCCAGGAAGAGGACCTCCGGGCGGTGGAGGAGGGCGGCCAGAAGCTCCGCCTTCATCCTCTCCCCCAGGGAGAGCTTGCGCACCGGCTGGTGGAGTTTTCCCGTAAGCCCGAGCATCTCGGAAAGCTCCCCCACCCGCCTCCTAAACTCCCCCTCGGGGATCTCGTAGATGGCGGCGTTCAGGCGGAAGGAGTCCAGGGCGGGGAGGTCCCAAATAAGTTGCTGCTTGTTCCCCATGACCAGGGTGATTTTCTTGAGAAAGGCCTTCTCCCGCCGCCAGGGCACGTGCCCCGCCACCAGGGCCTTTCCCCGGGTGGGGTGGACGAGGCCCGTCAGCATCTTCAAGGTGGTGGTCTTGCCCGCCCCGTTGGGCCCCAGGAAGCCCACCCTCTCCCCGGGGGCGATCCGGAAGCTCACCCCTTCCACCGCCCGCACCTCCCGGTAGCGGCGGAAGAGGAAGTGGCGCAGGGTGCTCAGGAGGCCTTCCTCTTTGAGGGCCACCCGGTAGTGCTTGGTGAGGTCTTCCGCAAGGACGACGGCCTCCATGACCTTTCCAGTCTAAGCTAGAGGGGGTATGCGCTACCTAAGGGTGCTTCGCCTTTTCCTCCGCCTGAGCCTGGCCGCGGAGATGGAGTACCGGGTGAACTTCCTCTTAGGCCTCCTCTCCTCGGCCCTCACCCTTCTTGGGAGCCTCTTCGGCCTCCTCCTCCTCTACCAGGGGGGGTACCGGCCGGGGGGGTGGCGGCTGGAGGAGGCCCTTTTGGTCATGGCCGCCTTCACCCTCCTCCAGGGCCTTGCGAGCGTCCTCCTGGCCCCGAACCTCAACAAGATCGTGGAGCACGTGCAGCGGGGCACCCTGGACTTCGTCCTCCTGAAGCCCATAGACCCCCAGTTCTGGCTTTCCCTGCGGGAGTTTTCCCCTTGGGGGCTAGGGGATGTCCTCCTCGGGGTGGGGCTCCTCCTTTGGGCCGGGGGGCGGCTTGGGCTTGGATTCCCGGACTACGCCCTCTTCGCCCTCTTCTGGTTTCTTGGGGGCCTCATCCTCTACAGCCTCTGGTTCATGCTGGCCACCACGGGGATCTGGTTCGTGAAGATCTACAACGCCACCGAGGTCTTGAGGGGCCTCCTGGAGGCGGGCCGCTTTCCCGTGGGGGCCTACCCCGCCCTTTACCGGGTCTTCTTCACCTTTGTGGTGCCCGTGGCCTTCCTCACCACCGTGCCCGCGGAGGTGGCCCTGGGCCGGGGGGAGGCTCCTCTTCTTTTGGCCTTGGCCTTAGCCCTTTTCCTCTTCCTCCTTGCCCGGGCCTTTTTCCGCTTCGCCTTGAGGAGCTACGCTTCGGCGAGCAGCTAGGTTTCCCGTAGGATGGGGGCATGGAGGTGTTCCTCGTCCTCCTTCTTTCCTACCTCTTTGGCTCCGTCCCCGCAGGGGTCCTGGTGGCCCGCACCTACGGGGTGGATATCCAGAAGGTGGGTTCCGGCAACATCGGGGCCACCAACGTCCTCCGCACCCTGGGTCCGGGCCCCGCTTTGGTGGTGGCCTTCTTTGACGTGTTCAAGGGGGGGCTTGCCGTGCTCATCGCCCGGGCGGTGGGGGTGGAGGGCTGGCTTCTCGGAGGGGTGGCCCTGGCCGCGGTGCTGGGGCACAACTACTCCCTCTTCCTGGGGTTTAGGGGAGGGAAGGGGGTGGCCACCAGCTTCGGCACCCTGCTCTTCCTGGACCCGGTTCTGGCCCTTTGGACCTTCCCCATCGGGGTGAGCGTGATGCTCATCACCCGCTACGTGTCCGCGGGGAGCATGGCTGGGGGGGTGGCGGCTTCCGTCCTGGCCCTGGCCCTGGGCCGTCCCTTTTGGGAGGTGGTTACGGTCTTCCTCATGGCCGTCCTCATCTTCTGGACCCACCGGGAGAACCTGAAAAGGCTTCAGAAAGGCACGGAAAGGCGGCTTGGGGAGAAGGTGGAGGTGAAGGGTGCTTGACCTCTTGGTGATCGCCCCCCACCCCGACGACGGGGAGCTGGGCTGCGGGGGCACCCTGGCCCGGGCCAAGGCCGAGGGGCTTTCCACAGGGATCCTGGACCTCACCCGGGGGGAGATGGGCACCAAGGGCACCCCGGAGGAAAGGGCCAAGGAGGTGGAGGCGGCGAGCCGCATCCTGGGCCTGGACTTCCGGGGGAACCTGGGCCTTCCCGATGGGGGCCTGAGGGATGGCCCTGAGGAGCGCCTGGCCCTGGCGGGGGCCCTAAGGCGGCTCAGGCCCCGCATCGTCTTTGCCCCCCTCGAGGCCGACCGCCACCCCGACCACACCGCGGCAAGCCGCCTCTCCGTGGCCGCGGTCCACCTTTCGGCCCTCCCCAAGGCCCCCCTGGAGGGCGCGCCCCACCGGGTGGAGCGGCTTTTCTTTTACCCCGGAAACCACCCCTTCACCCCGAGCTTTCTGGTGAAGATCTCCGCCTTCATAGACCGTTGGGAGCAGGCGGTTTTGGCCTACCGGAGCCAGTTTTCCGGGGAGGCGGCGAGCGAGACCGTGGGGCCTAAGGGGGTGGAGGCCAGGAAGGCCCTGCGCCGCTACTGGGGCAACTACCTGGGGGTGGACTATGCGGAGCCCTTCGTGAGCCCCGTGCCTGTGCTCTACGTCCCCTGGAGCCGGGCGTAGGGGCACCCTTGCATAAGTTTGCAAGGAGGCGGTATGCTATAAGCCTCATGGGGGGAGACGCCCTGACCTTACCCAAGGACCTGTTGGACTTCAGAGGCTACGGCCTCGAGGCCATCCAGAACCTCCTGGCCCTGGCGGAGGAGCTCAAGGCCACCCGCTACCGGGGGGAGGACCTGAAGGGCAAGACCCTGGCCCTCCTCTTTGAGAAGCCCTCCTTGCGCACCCGCACCACCTTGGAGGTGGCCATGGCCCACCTGGGGGGGCACGCGGTCTACCTGGACCAGAAGCAGGTGGGCATTGGGGAGCGGGAGCCGGTAAGGGACATCGCCAAGAACCTGGAGCGCTTCGTGGAGGGCATCGCCGCCCGGGTCTACGCCCACGCCACGGTGGAGGAGCTTGCCCGCCACGCCCGCATCCCCGTGGTGAACGCCCTCTCCGACCGGGCCCACCCCTTACAGGCCCTGGCGGACCTCCTCACCCTGAAGGAGGCCTTTGGGGGGCTAAGGGGCCTCGAGGTGGCCTGGGTGGGGGATGGGAACAACGTCCTGAACTCCCTCCTGGAGGTGGCCCCCCTGGTGGGGCTAAGGGTGCGGGTCGCCACCCCCAAGGGCTACGAGCCGGACCCTGAGCTCCTCAGGCGCGCCGGGGCCTTCCTCACCCACGACCCTAAGGAGGCCGCCTTCCAAGCCCACGCCCTCTACACCGACGTCTGGACCAGCATGGGCCAGGAGGCGGAGCGGGAAAAGCGCCTTAAGGACTTCCGGGGCTTCCAGGTGAACGGGGACCTCCTTGCTCTCCTCGCCCCCGAGGGGATCTTCCTCCACTGCCTCCCCGCCCACTATGGGGAGGAGACCACGGAGGAGGCGGTATACGGCCAGAGAAGCCGGGTCTTCGACCAGGCGGAAAACCGCCTTCACACCGCCAAGGCCGTCCTCCTCGCCCTGCTAAAGTAGGGGTATGGTCCGGCCCTACCGCTTTAGCCTGGAGGAGTTCTTCAAGCTCCCCCTTCCCGAAAGGGGGGTGGAGCTCCTCAAAGGGGAGCTATACCAGATGGCGCCCATTGGACCCAAGCACGCTTACCTTTTAAACCGCCTTAACCGGCTTTTTGTGGAACGCTTCCCCCAAGCCATTGTTCAGCCGCAAGGTCCCTTGCTCATCCCTCCGGACACCTATCTGGAGCCTGACCTTTTGCTATTACGGCCGGGTCCTTACGCGGAAAGGCTTCCTAACCCGGAGGATGTCCTTCTCCTGGTGGAGCTCTCCGAATCCACCCTGGACTACGACCTGGGGCGGAAGCTTCCCCTTTACGCCCAGGCGGGGATACCCGAGGTTTGGGTGGTGGATTTGCCCGGATATCGCCTTTTGGCCTTCCGCGGTCCCCAGGGCGACCACTACCGCGAGCAGCTTTGGCTTAGCCCTGGGGAAAGGGTGGCCCCCCTGGCCTTCCCCGAAACCCTTCTGGAGATCCCATGGTGAGGGTGGGGATTCTGGGGGCCTCGGGGTACGGGGGGGCGGAGCTCCTCCGCCTCCTCCAAGGCCACCCCGGGGTGGAGCTGGTGGGCTTTTCCAGCCGGAAATACGAGGGGAAGCCCCTTTCCGCCGCCTGGCCCCAGCTTTGGGACGAGCGCCTTTTCCTTCCCCAGGAAGAGGTGGTGGGGCGCGCGGAGGTGGTCTTCCTGGCCCTGCCCAACGGGCTTGCCATGGGGCTGGTGCCCGAAATCCTTAGGGCGGGCAAGCGGGCCATTGACCTCTCCGGGGACTTCCGCCTGCCCCCGGAGGTCTACGAGGCCTGGTACGGCATCCCCCACAAGAGCCCGGGGCTTTACCAGGAGGCGGTCTACGGCCTTCCCGAGCTCCACCGGGCGGAGCTTAGGGAGGCCAGGCTGGTGGCCAACCCTGGCTGCTACGTGACCGCGGCCACCCTGGCCCTGGCCCCCCTGGCGGCGGAAGGGGTTCTGAAGGGGGCCTTCGTGGTGGGCCTAAGCGGGGTCTCGGGGGCGGGCCGGGAAGGGGAGGGGACCTTCTTTGCGGAGGTGAACGAGAACCTGAAGCCCTACAAGGTGGGGGGCACCCACCGGCACATCCCCGAGATGGAGCTGAACCTGGGCCGCCTCCTGGCCCAAGGCCGCACCCCCCGCACCCACGGGGCGAGGGGGGAGGTGCGCCTTTCCTTCACCCCCCACCTGGTGCCCATGACCCGGGGGATCCTGGTCACGGCGGAGGCGGAGGTGGAAGGGGCCTGGGACCAAGGCAAGCTGGACGCCCTCTACCGGGGCTTCTACGCGGGGGAGCCTTTCGTGCGGGTTCTGGAGGACCTCCCCCAGACCAAGGGCACCCTGGGCTCCAACCGGGCGGACCTGAAGCCCCTTTACGAGGGGCGCACGGGGCGGGTCCTGGTCTTCGCCGCCCTGGACAACCTGGTGAAGGGCATGGCGGGGCAGGCGGTGCAGAACCTGAACCTCATGCTGGGCTTTCCCGAGGACACCGCCCTGCCCAAGGAGGGGCTATGGCCGTAACGCTGCCGAGAGGATTCCGCATGGGGGCGGTGCGGGCGGGGATCAAGCCCTCAGGGAAACCGGACCTTGCCCTTCTCGCCTCGGGGCTTCCCGCTCTATGGGCCTACGCGGCCACCCAGAACCGGGCCGCCGCCCCTTCCGTTCACCGGGGCCGCCGCCTTTACGCGGAGGGGCGCCCTCTAAGGGCGGTGGTGGTGAACGCGGGGAACGCCAACTGCGCCACGGGGGAAAGGGGCTTTAGGGACGACGAGCGCCTGGCGGAGCTTGCCGCTTTTCGGCTCGGCCTTTCCCCGGAGGAGGTCCTCACCGCCTCCACGGGGGTCATCGGCGTGCCCCTGCCGGTGGAGAAGGTGGAAAAGGCGCTTCCCCAGCTGGAACTCGGCCCCTTCGCCGACCCCTTCGCCGAGGCCATCCTCACCACGGACCTGGCGGTGAAGGTGGCGGAAAGGGAGGTGGAGGGGGCGCGGCTGGTGGGCGTGGCCAAGGGGAGCGGGATGATCCACCCCAACATGGCCACCATGCTGGCCTTCCTGGTGACGGACGCAAGGGTGCCGCAGGAGGTTCTTAGGGAAAGGTGGAAGGGCATCGTGGACCGCACCTTCAACCAGGTCACGGTGGACGGGGACACCTCCACCAATGACCTGGCCGTGGTCCTCGCCAACGGGGCCTACGGGGAGGTCCCCTTGGAGCCTTTCTTCGCCGCCCTGGAGGAGGTGGCCCGGGAGCTGGCCCGGAAGATCGCCCGGGACGGGGAGGGGGCCACCAAGCTCATGACCGTGCGCGTCTATGGGGCGGCCACGGAGGAGGAGGCCAGGCGGGCGGCCCGGGCGGTGGCGGCAAGCCCCCTTTGGAAAAGCGCCCTCTACGGGAACGACCCCAACTGGGGCCGGATCCTGGCCGCCCTGGGGAACTCCGGGGCCCGCTTTGACCCCTTTAGGGTGGAGATCCGCCTCCAGGGTATCCCCCTTTACCGGGGCGGGGCCCTGCCCTTTGACCGGGAGAAGGCCAGCCAGGCCATGCGGGCGGAGGAGGTGGTGGTGGAGGCGGACCTCAAGGAAGGCCCCTTCCAGGCCGAGGCCTGGGGGTGCGACCTGACGGAGGGGTATGTGCGCATTAATGCGCTTTACACTACGTAATTGCAGGGTGTATACTGGCTTTGGAGGTAAAGCGATGAAAAGGATTCTTGCAGGTGTTCTTTTAGTTGGGGTTTTGTCTTTAGCCGCGGCCCAGTCAGAAGGGTATGGTGTTTATTCCGGTTGGCCCACGTATCTTGGACTTCAGCTTCAAACGGGTAATCTGCGTTTAGGGGCGGGTCTGAGCGGGTATGGCTTTGGAGGAGACGTGGGGTTGATTCTGGCCAAGACCAAGCTGGAAGCCGGGCCGAGCGTGGACCTGGCCTGGTACTACGGCTTGGGGGGAGGGGTGGGGTTTTGGTCCGTTATGGGCTTTACGGGGGCTTACCTTTTCCCCCATGGCTTGGCCGGGGTGGAATACCGCTTGCCGGGCATGCCCTTTAGCGCTTACGGGGAGCTTCAGGTGGGGGTGGGTATTGGCCTCGGGGATTTGGCCAACTGGAGAGGCTTTAATCCCGATTTTGCTGGCCGCGTAGGCCTGATTTTCCGCTAGCCTTGGTTTAGGATGGAGGGGATGCGTTGGCGTCCCCTCTGTCTTTTTCTTGCGCTATTTCTTTCCGCCTGCGCCCGGCCGGACACCCTTCCCCCCCAGATCGGCCTGGTGGAGCCCGCGGGGAGCGGGGTGGCCCCGGGGCGGAACATCCAGGCGGAGGGCTACGCCTTTGACCCCTCGGGGGTGGTGGGGGTGTGGGTGAACGGCCAGCCGGTCCTGCCGGAGGGGGAGCAGGGGAAGAAGCTTGCCCGCTTCCGCTTCCGCCTCCAGGCCCCGGTTTCGGGCCAGGTGGAGGTGCGCCTCCAGGCCCAAGACGGGGCGGGGAACCGGGGGGAGCGGGTCATCCCCCTGGTCCTGGATGCGGCCCCACCCAGGATCCGGGTGGAGCGGGTGGAGCGGGAGGGGGGCCTTTACCGGGTCTTTGGCCAGGCGGAGGACAACGTGGGGGTGGCGCGGATGGTCCTGAGGGTGGGGGAGCGGTACACCCCCCTTTCCCTCCCCCAGGGCCCTTCCGTGCCGTTTGCGGTGGAGGCCCCCGCCGGGGCCAGCCTCATCGCCGTGGACGCGGCGGGGAACCGCACGGTGCGCAGGATTCCCTAAATGGTAGACTCTTCCCCATGCGGGGCCTTTCTTCCCTGGAGGACCTGGCCCGGGCCCTGAAGGACACCCCCGGGGAGGCCCGGTTTGCGGAGCGCCTCAAGGAGATCGCCAAGCTCCTCCACCGCAAGCCCCCTTCCCCCGAGCGGGACGCCCTGTTGGCCCTGGCCTACCTCCGCCTCTACCAGGCCCTGAGGCGGGAAGAAGACCTCCTTCGGGGGTACAGCTACGCCCGCACCGCCCGCCTCGAGGCGGTGCGCAACCTGGCGGAGAAGCTTTTGGAGGGTGCATGAAGGAGCTCATCAGCCTGCTTGCCGTGTGGAGCATCGTCCTTTCGGGGTTGGCCCTGGTGGGGGGCGTGGTCCTCATCAGGAGGGGGGACCGGGTGAACCACCACCGGGTCATGCTCACCGCCACCCTTTTGGCCGCGCTCTTCCTGGTCTTCTACCTCACCCGCTGGGCCCTGTACGGCACCACCGCCTACGGGGGCCCGGAGGCCTGGCGGTGGGCGTATTACCTCCTCCTCCTCATTCCCCACACCCTTCTCGCCGCCCTGAACGGCCCTTTGGCCCTCTATGTGATCTGGCGCGCCCTTAGGGGGGAGTTTACCCTGCACAAGCGCTGGGCTAGGGTCCTGGTGCCCATCTGGATCTACGTGGCCCTTTCGGGCTGGGCCATCTACCTGATCCTCAAGCGCTACGGGGTGGAGGCGGGCACTATCTCGTTTTAGCCCAGGGCTCCACCACGATCCGCCCTTCCAGAAGGCGGGCCCGCTCCGGCCCCCGCCCCTCCTCCCCCTCTGGGGCTTGGGCCAGGTGCCCGGCGATGCGGAGTTGCTTGGCCTCTAAGGAGAGGGCGAAGATGAAGCGCTCCTCGTCCCCCAGGGCCCCCGCGTGGGCCAGGCCCCGGAGCTTGCCCACCACGATCACATCCCCTCCCGCCACCACCTCCGCCCCGGGGTTCACGTCCCCCAGGACCACCACCGTGCCCGGGTGCTCCACCCGCTCCCCGGCCCTCAGGGTCTTGGCCAGGACCAGGGTGCCGGAAGGGGCCCGGCCCCGGGGGGGGACCAGGGTGAAGGGCCGCCCTAGGGCGAGAAGGGCCTCCAGGACCTCCTGCCCCACGGGGCCCGCCACCTCCACCTCCAGGGGTAACCCCTCGGGGAGGGCCAGGGCCCGGATCTCCTCCGGCCTCTCCCCCCCGTCCAGGCGGAGGGCCAGGGCCTTGGGGGTGGCGCGAAGCCGCATGGCGCTATTCTACCTTCCAGTAGGCGGCCATGACCTTTCTCACCGCGGGGAGGGCCACCCGGCTCCCCTCCCCGCCGTTTTCAAAGAAGGCCACCACCACCAGGGGCGGGTAGGGGCTTCCTGGGTCTGTGGGGCCGTAGCCCATGTACCAGGCGTGTTCCAGCCCGGCCCGTTTGCCAGGGGTTTCCGCGGTGCCCGTCTTCCCGCCGGTGGGGACGGGAAACTCCCCCAGGACGTGGCGGGCGGTGCCCTCGGTGACGGTTTTTCTTAGGCCCTCCTGGAGAACGCTCCAGAACCTGCCCGGCACCCGCTCCACCTTTGGCGCCACCTCCTTCCCCCCGATGGCCTTCACCAGGTGGAGCCGGGGCTTCCGGCCGCTTTGGGCGATGGTGGCGAGCATCCGGGCGATCTGGGCCGGGGTGGCCAGGACCGGCCCCTGGCCGATGGCCACGGAAAGGGTTTCCCCCGGGTACCAGGGCTCCCCCAAGGCCTCCTCCTTCCAGGCGCGGGTGGGGAGGAGGCCCGTCCTCTCCGCGATCTCCAGCCCGGTGGCCTCCCCAAGCCCCAAGAGGCCCGCCCGCCGGGCCAGGCGGTCCACCACCCCCAAGGGGTCCTGGGCCACCGCCTGGTAGTACCAGGTGTTGCAGCTCCAGGCGATGGCCTCCCGCACGGTCATGGGGCCCATGTCCCGCCCCGCCCAGTTCCGCCGCACCTGCCCCCCGTAGACCAGGTAAGGGGAGCAGCGGTAGGAGGTGCTCGGGCCCACGTACCCCTCCTCCAGGAGGGCGTAGCTGGTGGCCAGCTTGAAGGTGGAGCCCGGGGTGTAGGGCTGCACCGCCCGGTTCAGGAGGGGGAGGTCTTTGTCCCTTAGGAGGGCCTCCACCGCCTTGGGCACCGGCCTTTGGGCGAAAAGGGCCGGGTTGAAGGAGGGGGCGCTGGCCATGGCCAGGACCTCCCCCGTGCGGGGGTCCAGGGCCACGATGGCCCCCTTGACCCTCCCCGCGGGGGGAAGCCCCTTGGCCCTGCGCCCGGCGTTGATGTCCGAAAGGGCCTCCTCCAGGGCCCGTTCCGCCGCCTTTTGCAGGTCCAGGTCCAGGGTGAGGACCACGTCCTGCCCGGGGGTGGGCTCCTCCAACACGGTTTCCTTAAGGCGTTCCCCCCGGACGTTCACCTCCACCGCCCGCACCCCCCGCTTGCCCCTTAGGTAGGGCTCCAAGGCGGCCTCGAGGCCCGCCTGGCCCACCTCTTCATCGGGGCTATACCCCCGTTTCACCTGCTCGGCGTTGGCCAGGAGGACGTAGCCCAGCACGGGGCCGGAGATGGGGTTGGGGTAGGTGCGCTCGATCCGCTCCACAAGCTTTAGGTTTTCCTGCCCCGCGGTGAGCTCCGCCAGGGTGGGCACCAGCCCCTCGGGCACCCCCGCCTTGAGGACCGTGGGGCCCTGGACCCGGGGGAGCTCCTTAAGCCCGAGAAGGGGGAGGAGCCGCTCCTTGAAGGCCACCTCTCCCCCCATATAGACCAGGTCCACCACCACCCGGTCCTGGGCGATGACCCGGCCCTTCCGGTCCAGGATCCGGCCCCTAGGGGCGGGGATGCCCTCCGTCTTCAGGTAGTTCCCGAGGCTCCGGGTGGCGTAGCGCTCGTACTCCAGCACCTGGAGCTGCCAGGCCCTGAGCCCCAGAAGGGCGAAGGCCAGGAGGAAGAAGGCGGTGAGGGCGTAAAGCCTTCCGGTCATAGCCGCCTTAGGAGGAGGTAGAAGGGGAGGGTGAGGGCCCCTTCCAGGAGGAGGCTCCCCAGGGCCAGGGGGGGAGGTTCCAGCCGGAGCCAGTAGGCCACCAGGAAGTACCCCGCCCATTTGGCCAGGAAGGCGTAGAGGAAGGCCAGCCCCATGCCCAGGGCTTCCCCCGCCACCACGCGCCGGCTTGCCGCGTAGTGGGCGTAGGTGGCCATGAGGAGCCCCACCCCGTGGAGCCCGAGGAGGCCGAAGCCCAGGAGGTCCTGGAGGAGGCCTAAGGCGAAGGCCACGGGGAGGCCAAGGAAGTAGGGCCTTGCCCCTGCGTACCAGAGGGCGTAGGCCAGGAAGAGGTCGGGGCCCGGCCAGCCCTCGGGGAGGAGGGTGGCGAAAAGCCCCAAGAGGAAGAGGGCGCCAAGGAGCGGGAGAAGGGCTCGCATCCTTCCACCTCTAAAGGGGCCTTAGCACGATGACCTCCTCCAGGAGGGAAAGCTCCACCAGAGGCCGCACCCAGGCCTGTTGCTTAAGCCCCCCCTGGACCCTTTCCACCCGTTCCACCCGGCCCACGGGGATGCCGTCGGGGAAAAGGCCCAAGGTGGCCCCGCTTAGGAGGAGATCCCCGGGCTTCAGGGGCACCGTGGGGGGGAACTCGGCCAAAAGCCGGTCCGGGGGGGCCCCCCGGGCCACCCCCCGCCCCGGCGTGCCCTCGGGCCGCACCCCCACCCGGCTTTCCGGGTCCAGGAGGGTGCGCACCAAGGCCCGGTCCTCCTCCACCTCCACGATGAGGCCCACCAGGCCCTGGGGGGCGGCCACGGGCATCCCCGGCCGGAGGCCCTGGCGGCTTCCCATACCCAGGAGGAGCCTCCGGTAGAGGCCGGAGAGGTCCTCCCCGATCACCGGGGCCACGGCCACCACCCCCGGGGCCTTAGCCTTCACCTCCAGGGCCCGGGCCAGGCGCTCCACCTCGAGGCGGAGCCGGGCGTTTTCCGAGCGGAGGAGGGCGAGCTCCTCCTTCAGGGCCTGGTTCTCCGCGTAGAGGTCCTGGCGGTTTGTGAGGGCGGAAAGGCCTGCCCGGAGGTTCTGCCCCAGGCGGTGGCCCAGCTGGGGCAGGGGGGCGGTGAGGGGGGAGAGGAGGAGGGCCACCTTGGGGGTGAGGGGCCGGGTGAGGGCGGAAAGGGCGAGGCCCAGGAAAAGGAAAAGGAGGAAAAGCCCGCGGCGGAGGGCGTTTTCGCTCACGGCCTGAACCCCCTCTCCCAGAGGAGGGCGAAGACCCGGGCGATGGGGAGGCCCATCACGGTGTAGAAGTCCCCCTGGATCTCCTCCAAGAGGACCATCCCAAGCCCCTGGGCCCCGTACCCCCCCGCCTTGTCCAGCCCCTCGCCGCTTTGCACGTACCAGGCGATCTCCTCCTCGCTTAAGGGCCGGAAGCGCACCTTGGCGGTGTGGACCTCTAGGAAAACCTCCCCTGGGGTCCTGAGGTAGAAGGCGGTGTGCACCCGGTGGACCCTGCCCGAAAGGGCCCGGAGGAAGGCCCGGTTTTCCTCCGGATCCCTAGGCTTCCCTAAGGCCTTCCCCTCCAGGTCCACCACCGTGTCCGCCGCCAGGACCCACTCCCCCGCCACCCCCTGCCCTTTGCGCTCCGCCAGGGCCAGGGCCAGGGCCTCAGGGGGGAGGCCCTCCGCCTCCTCCTCCACCCCGGGCACCACCACCTCCACCCGGTAGCCCAGGGCCTCGAGGAGGGCCTTCCGCCTGGGGCTTCCCGAGGCCAGGATTAAAGGGGGCTTCAAGGTAGCTCTAGGGCTGACCCCGCTTCCCAAAGCCTCTCCACCTCCTTCCGGTACCGCTCCGCCAGGGCCTCGCCCTTCAGGACCAGGAGGTTTTCGTTGTTCACCGCCCGCGCCCGGTAGGAGAAGTTGTAGCTCCCGGTGATGACCCAGAGGCCGTCCACCACCATCACCTTGTGGTGCAGGGTGTAGGGGTTGCCGTCCCGGCGCACGGGGATGCCCGCCCGGAGGAGGGTTTCTTCCCGGCTGGAGTCCAGGTTCCGGGTCTCCAGGAGGACCTGCACCCTCACCCCCCGGGCCTTGGCCTCGGCGAGGGCCTTTAGGATCTCCTCGTCGGTGAGCACGAAGGCCGCCACCAGGATCTCTTCCCGCGCCGAACGGATCCGCTCCAGGATGGCCCTCCATGCCCTCTCCCCCCCGGCGGGGCTGAAGTAGGCCGTGCCCTCAAGAAGGCCTTCCCCCCCCTCCAGCCGGAAGGCCACGGGCTCCCCTAGGCCCTCCTTGCGCCCCTCCAGGAGGGCCAGGACCTCCCGCCGGTACCCCTCCGCCAGGGTGGGGGAGGTGAGGAGGAGGCTGTTTTCGTTGTTGCGGGCGAAGGCGTTCCAGGTCATGTTGGTGCTGCCGGTGAAGACCGCCTTCCGGTCCACCACCAGCACCTTATGGTGCATGAACCCCTCCCGCTCGTCAAAGCAGACGGGGATCCCGGCGATCTCCTCGCAATCCCCCCCTAAGGGGCGGAGGTGGGTTTGGAGGAGGCTCCTCGTCACCCTAGGGGGCTCTTGGGTCTGGCCCAGCCTGGCCGCCACCAAGTAGCGGCGGAAGTCCTCCCGGTGGTCGCTCTCCCCGTAGATCCGCACCGCCACCCCCCGCCCCTTGGCCGAAAGGAGGGCGCGGGCGATCCCCAGGTCGCGGAACTCGTAGAAGGCTCCTAGGGCCTCCTCCTGGGCCCCCTCCAGGAGGCCGATGAGCTGGGCCTTGGCCCTTTCCCCTTCCTCCGGCATGAAGAAGACCTCTAGAGGCCCCCTCTCCTCCGGTGGGGGCAGGGCGGGCCTTAGCTCCTGGAAGAGCCAGACCAGGAGGAGGACCAGGAGGACCAGGTACCCCGGAAGGCCCCCGATGGTGGGCTTCCTCCTTTTGGCCATCAGTACCCCGTCCCCTCCCCGCCCGCCACCAGGGCCACCCCGCTGGAGGTGCCGAGCCGACTGGCCCCGGCCTCCAGGAGGGCCAGGGCAGCCTCCCGGGTGCGGATGCCCCCGGCGGCCTTCACCTGGGCCTTTTCCCCGGCCACGGCCTTAAGGAGCCTCACGTCCTCCACCGTGGCCCCCCGGGGGCCGAAGCCGGTGGAGGTCTTGAGGAAGTCCGCCCCGCCCCGGATGGCGGCCTCGGCCATGGCCTTGAGGGCTTCCTCGCCGAAGTACCCCGTTTCCAGGATGACCTTGAGCACCGCGCCCGGCACCGCCTCCCGCACCGCCCGCACCTCGGCCTCCAGGTAGGCGTAGTCCCCGGCCTTGGCCCGGCCCAGGTGGACCACCATGTCGATCTCGTCCGCCCCTTGGGCCCGGGCCCAGGCGGCCTCCAGGGCCTTCACCTCCTTGGCCTGGTAGCCCAAGGGAAAGCCCACCACCGTCACCAGCCGGAACGGGGCCTCGGGGAAGGCCCGGCGCACCAGGGGCAGGTAGCTTGGGGGGATGCAGAGGCCGAAGAAGCCGTAGGTGAGGGCCTCTTCCGCCACCCTTAGGATCTCTTCCGGGGTGGCCGTGGGGCTTAGGAGGGTGTGGTCAATGTGGGCCTCGAGGTCCATACCCTGCCATCATACGCAAAGGGCGTGGTAGGATGCGGTAGGCCCCGTGCGGGGCCTTTTTTTGGGGTGAAGATGCTAGCCGTAGGCATTGTGGGACTACCCAACGTGGGCAAGAGCACCCTCTTCAACGCCCTCACCCGGGCGAACGCCCTGGCCGCCAACTACCCTTTCGCCACCATCGACAAGAACGTGGGGGTGGTGCCCCTAGAGGACGAGCGGCTTTACGCCCTGCAGAAGGTCTTCGCCAAGGGGGAGCGCCTGCCCCCCGTGGTGCCCACCCACGTGGAGTTCGTGGACATCGCCGGGCTTGTCCAAGGGGCCCATAGGGGAGAGGGGCTTGGCAACCAGTTTCTGGCCCACATCCGCGAGGTGGCGGCCATCGCCCACGTGGTGCGGTGCTTTCCCGACCCCAACGTGGTCCACGTGATGGGCCGGGTGGACCCTTTGGAGGACGCGGAGGTGGTGGAAACCGAGCTCCTCCTCGCGGACCTTTCCACCTTGGAGCGGCGCCTGGAGAGGCTTAGGAAGGAAGCCCGGGCCCAGAAGGAGAAGGAGCCCCTCCTTAGGGCGGCGGAAGGGCTTTACGCCCACCTCCAGGGGGGCAGGCCCGCCCGCACCTACCCCCTGGACGAGGAGGGGAGGGCCTTCCTCAAGGAAACCCCCCTCCTCACCGCCAAACCCGTGATCTACGTGGCCAACGTGGCCGAGGAGGACCTGCCCGAAGGGGAGGGGAACCCCCACGTGGCCGCCCTGAAGGCCAAGGCGGCAGAGGAAGGGGCGGAGGTGGTGGTGGTCTCCGCCAAGCTGGAGGCGGAGCTGGCTGAGCTTCCCGAGGAGGAGGCCCGGGCGCTTTTGGAAAGCTATGGCCTTAAGGAAAGCGGCCTCCAGCGCCTGGCCCGGGCGGGCTACAGGGCCCTTGGCCTCATCACCTTCTTCACCGCGGGGGAAAAGGAGGTGCGGGCCTGGACCGTGCGCCGGGGGGCTAGGGCCCCTGAGGCCGCGGGGGAGATCCACTCGGACATGGAACGGGGCTTCATCCGGGCGGAGGTCATCCCCTGGGACCGGCTGGTGGAGGCCGGGGGGTGGGCCCGGGCCAAGGAGCGGGGCTGGGTGCGCCTCGAGGGCCGGGACTACGAGGTGCAGGACGGGGATGTCCTCTACATCCTCTTCAACGTTTGACGGAAGCCTCCCCTTGGGCTACAATCCCTTTGGGCCTAGGGCCCGTGCTGGGGCGTCGTCTAATGGCAGGACAGCGGACTTTGGATCCGCCGGTCGTGGTTCGAGTCCACGCGCCCCAGCCAAGCTTTTTTCATAGGGTTTTCGCACCCCATGGGTAAGCTGGACCCGTGGCGGCCTTATCGGATGCCCTTCTCTTCATGAGCCGTAACGAAGCCCTGAGGGCCTATCTGGAGCTGGTCCTTATGGAAAAGGGCATCCCCGTGGTCTACTTTGATTCCGCCCGGGAGGGGCTCTTCTGGCTTGTGGACCACACCCCGAGGGCCATCCTCCTGGACACCGATCTGGACGTGGACCCCTTCGCCGTGGCCAGCCGCATCCGCCATGTGCGCCGCCTGAAGGACATCCCCTTGGGGGTGATCATTGAACCCCAGGAAAAGCTCAGGACCACCGCGGAGGTGGTGCGGGTGCGGCCTTTGGAGAAGCCCCTCACCCGGGAGAAGCTCCTCGGCTTCCTCCAGGCGGGCTGAGCCCGGGGTCCTTGTAAACTATTCCCCAGCATGCGCGTTTTGCGCTTCCTCCTCTTCGTGTTCCTGGCGGCCTTCCTGGGGGCGGGGGCCGGGCTTGGGTACCTGGCCTACGCCCTCACCCGGGACCTCCCCGACCTCGAGGCCCTAGACCGCCTCCGCCTCACCGCCACCTCCACCCTCTACGCCCGGGACAGCTCCCTTTTGGCCGCGCTGGCCAGCGTGGAGGAGGGGCGGGCCATCCACCGGAGCCTGGTGCGGCTTTCCGAGGTTTCCCCCGCGGCTTTGGCCGCTTTGGTCTTCTCGGAGGACCGGCGCTTTTTCAGCCACTACGGCCTGGACCCGGTGCGCCTCTTGGGGGCGCTTTGGGCCATCCTCCAGGGCGACCTCCAGGGGGGGAGCACCATCACCACCCAGGTCATCAAGAACACCCTCCTCAAGGACCTGGCCCAGGCCCGCACCTTGGAGCGGAAGTTCAAGGAGTGGGCCCTGGCCCTGGAGCTGGAGCGGCGCTACACCAAGGCGGAGATCCTGGAGATGTACCTGAACGTGGTCCCCTGGGGGGGGAACGCGGTGGGGCTTAAGGGGGCGGCGGAGGCCTACTTCGGCAAGGACCCCTCGGCCCTGACCCTGGCGGAAGGGCTCTACCTGGCCTCCATCGTCCCCGCCCCCAACGCCCGCTACGCCGACCTCAAGGGGGTTCGGGCCCGCATGCGCCTCCTCCTGGACGGGATGGTGGCCGAGGGGTGGGTGAGCCCGGAGGTGGCGGAGGCCGCCTGGCGGGAGCCCGTCGCCCCCAAGGGCTGGCGGGTGCGCTACGACGGGGAGGGGAACCTCCTGGAGGCGGAGCTTGTGGACCCCGAGGCCAGGATCCTGAAGGCGGTGGACTTCCGCTTTGCGCCCCACTTCGTCCTGGAGGTGCGGCGGTTCCTCGAGGCCCGTTTCGGCAAGGAGAAGGTCTACGGGGAGGGGGGGCTTAAGGTCTACACCACCCTGGACCCCGTCATGCAGCGGGCGGCGGAGGCCGCGGCCAAAGGGGCTCGGCTTCCTGAAGGGG
Source organism: Thermus oshimai DSM 12092 (assembly GCF_000373145.1). Lineage (NCBI taxonomy): Bacteria > Thermotogati > Deinococcota > Deinococci > Thermales > Thermaceae > Thermus > Thermus oshimai. Next base: position 14,121 of record NZ_KB890620.1, on the reverse strand, counting down.
CGGAGCTCGCCATCGTGGGCCTGGACCCGGAAACGGGGGAGGTCCTGGCCCTGGTGGGGGGCGTCCGCCGGGCGGGGGACGAGTACAACCGGGCCACCCGCGCCCTGAGAAACCCGGGGAGCGCGGTGAAGCCCTTCGTCTACGCGGTGGCCCTGGAGAACGGCTGGACCCAGGCCACCCTGGTTCCCGACCGGCCCCTGGAGTTCCCGGACCCCAGCCAGAAGGACGGGGTCTGGCGGCCCAAGAACTTTTCCGGCACCTTCCTGAACCGGGAGATCACCCTGCGCTACGCCCTGGACCTTTCCCTAAACCTCCCCGCGGTCTACACCGCCCACAGCGTGGGGATAGAGAAGGTGGCCGAGAGGCTGGCCCGGGCGGGGTTTTACGTGCGCTACCCCACCTTGGCCATCGCCATCGGCGGGGCCTCCATCACCCCCTTGGACCTGGCGGCGGCCTACGCCGCCTTTGTGAACGGGGGGTACCGGGTGGCCCCCCAGTTTGTGAGCCGGGTTGAGGACGCAAAGGGACGGGTGCTCTACCAGGCCGCGCCCGAACGGGTGCGCCTCTTCTCCCCCGAGGTGGCCTACCAGGGCTGGGACCTCCTGAAGGGCTACGTGTACGACCTGGGGGAGAGGGGCCTGGCCAAGGGGGCCCGCATCCCGGGGCGGGTGGTGGGGGGGAAGACGGGCACCACCAACGAGGCCCGGGACCTCTGGTTCGCCGGGGTGACCCGGGGGCTTTCCGCAGTGGTCTGGGTGGGCCGGGACGACAACCGCCCCATGCGCATGGGGGGGCGTGAGCCCTCCAGCTCCGTGGTCAACCCCCCCATCTGGCGGGCCTTCGTGGCCGAGGCCCTGAGGGGCCGCCCGGGGGGGGACCTCCCCCCGCCCCCCGGCCTGGTGGCGGTGCGGGTGGACCTCCTTTCCGGCCTCCCCTCCCCCAGCGGGGTGGCGGTGTACTTCCCCCGGGGCCGCGAGCCCCTGCCTCCCCCCTCGGTGGAGGCACCTATGGAAGGGCCGCCCCCAGAGGTGCCCTAAGGAAAGGAGGCTTCGGTGGCGGACGTGCGGATCGTCTTGGTGGAGCCCCAGGAGCCCATGAACCTGGGTGCGGTGGCCCGGGCCATGCGGAACTTCGGCCTAAAGGAGCTCTACGTGGTGAACCCGGGGCCCAGGGTGGGCCCGCCCTGGGCCCAGGAGGCCTACTGGCTGGCGGTGCACGCCCAGGAGGTTCTGGAGGGGGCCAAGGCGGTGGGCTCCTTGGAGGAGGCCCTGGAGGGGGTCCACCTGGTGGTGGCCACCACGGGCCGCCCCCGGGAGCTCTACCCCGCGCCGGTGCGCACCCCCAAGGAGGTGGCCCAGATCCTAAGGCGCACCCGGGGCAAGGCGGCCCTGGTCTTCGGCCGGGAAACCTTCGGCCTCACCAACGAGGAGCTGGACCTGGCCCACCTCATCGGCTCCATCCCCACCGCCCCGGAACAGCCCAGCCTGAACCTGGCCCAGGCGGTGGTGGTCTTCGCCTACGAGCTCTTCGTAGCCCAGGGGTCCGAGTCCGAGGAGGAAGAGGTGGCGGAGCTTAGGGCCCTGGAGGCCCTCTTTGAGGACCTAGGCCGCTACCTTTTGGAGATCGGCTTCACCGACCAAAACCGCTTTCCCTACGCCATGCGCCGCCTGAGGCGCATCTTCCACAAGGCCCTCCTCACCCCGGGAGAGGTGCAGATGCTGAGGGGGCTCCTCCACCAAAGCCGCTACGCCATGGGGAGGAAGGATGCTGGGGACTAGCCTCTACGGGTTGGTGCGGCTGGCCCAGAGGGTCCTGCCGCCCCTCATCGCCTTGGCGGTGGTCCTCTTTGAGGTGGCCCTTTTGCCCTACCGCCACGCGGACTTCGCCTTTTGGGTGCGCCTCGGCTTCTACGGCCTGGTGGGGCCCTTGGTGACCTTCGCCGTTTTGGAGTGGATCGCCCAGGAGGTGCTGGAGAAGGCCCGGGCGGAAAGGGCGTTGGAGGAGGCGAACCGGCGCCTAAGGGCCGCGGGGCGGGTCTTCCGCGAGGCCTTGGAGAGCGAGAACCTGGAGGAGGCCGTCTTCCGCATCGCCCGGGCCTTGGAGGGCGAGCTCGGCTTCCCCGTGGCGGTGGAGGCGGAGGGGGTGCGCTCGGGGGAGGAGTGCGGGGGGGTGCGGGTGGAGCTCCCCGGGCTCAGGGGGTACCTGGAGGCCTGCGCCCCCGGGCCGGACCGGCCCTTCCTGGAGGTCCTGGCCCACGAGGTGGCCAGCGCCCTCCAGTCCGTGGTGGCCAAGAGCCGGGACCTCCTCACCCTCTACGAGGTGGACCAGGCCCTGAAGGCGGAGGCCAACCTGGAGCGGCTTCTGGAGGGCCTTCTGGAGAGGATCCGCGCTTGGGCGGAGGCCGAGGGGGGTGGGGTCCTCCTCCTGGACGAGGAGGGCTTCCTGGTGCCCCGGGTGGTCCAGGGCCTGGACCTCCCCCCGCACCCCTTCCTCCCCGAAGGCCCTTGGCGGGGGGCCCTGGAAGGCCCCCTCTTCGTGGCCCCGGACACCCTGGCCATCCCCCTAAAGGCCCGGGGCGCGGTGGGGGTTCTGGTCCTCCGGGGAGGGGGGCTTTCCCGGCGCATCCCCTTCCTCTCCTTCCTGGCCTCCCAGGTGGCCCTGGCGGTGCGGAACGCCCAGGCCTACCTGAGGGCGGAGGAGCTGGCCATCAACGAGGAGCGGAACCGCATCGCCCGGGAGATCCACGACGGCATCGCCCAGAGCCTGGCCTTCATGGCCCTCAAGCTGGACCTGGTGGAAAGGCTTTTGGACAAGGACAGGGAGGCGGCCCTGAAGGCTCTCGGGGAAGTAAAGGAAACCCTAAGGGCCCAGATCCGGGAGGTGCGGCGGAGCATCTTCGCCCTGAGGCCCATAGACCTCGAGCGCTACGGTTTCCTGGAGTCCGTGCGCCGCTACGCCCAGGCCTTCGCCGAGCAGGCGGGCTTCCGGGTCCACCTGGCCCTGCCCGAGGGGGTGGGGCTTTCCCAGGCCAGCGAGCTGGTGCTCTTCCGCGTCCTGCAGGAGGCCCTCACCAACGCCGCCAAGCACGGCCGCCCAAGCCGGGTGGAGGTGGTCTTGGAGCCTTTGGGGGAGCGGGGGGCGAGGCTTCTCGTGCGGGACAACGGGCGGGGCTTCCAGAACCCCGAGGCGGGGGCCCTGGGGGGGTTTGGCCTCACCCAGATGCGGGAGCGGGTGGAGGCCCGGGGGGGGCGGTTCTGGGTGCGCTCCGAGCCGGGGAAAGGGACGGAGGTGGGGGCGGAGCTTCCCTACTGAGCGCCCCGCCGAAGCTGCAAGGGTTCGTGTAGGATGGGGCTTGTGGAGCGGCCCATCCGCGTGCTTTTCGTCTGCCTGGGCAACATCTGCCGTAGCCCCCTGGCCGAGGGGCTTTTCCGCAAGCTGATCCGGGAAGGGGGCCTCGAGGCCCAGTTTGAGGTGGACTCCGCGGGCACCGGGGCCTGGCACGCCGGGGAGCCCATGGACCCCAGGGCCCGGCGGGTGCTGGAGGAGAAGGGGGCCTACTTCCCCCACGTGGCCCGGCAGCTTACCCGGGAGGACGTGGCCCGCTTTGACCACCTCCTGGTCATGGACCGGGAGAACCTTCGGGAGGTCCTAAGGCGCTTCCCCGAGGCAGAGGGTAAGGTGCGCCTGGTCCTGGAGCCCCTGGGCGGGGGGGAGGTGCCCGACCCCTACTACGGGGACCTCCACGACTGCCGGGAGGTGGCCCTCCTCCTGGAGGAGGCCTTGAAGCGCCACCTGGAGGCCTGGGTTGGACCTTCTTGAACGGGCCGGGCTTCCCCCTTACCCCTTAGAACCCCTTTCCGGGGGGGACATCGCCCGGGTCTACCGGGCGGGGCCCTACGTGCTGAAGCTCCACCCCCATCCTCCCCCGGGCTTTTTCCCGGCGGAGGCCCGGGGGCTTAGGGCTCTGGAAGAGGCGGGGGTGCGGGTGCCCAGGGTCTACTGGGTGGGGGAGGAGGGGCTTATTTTGGAATACCTCCCTCCGGGCCCGGAGGACTGGGAGGCCCTGGCCCACGCCCTGGCCCGGCTCCACCGCGCCCGGCGGGAAGGGTATAGGGCCGAGCCGGGCTTCCTCGGCACCTTTCCCCTCCCTGGGGGGGAGGGGAGGGATTGGAGGGCCTTCTTCTTTGAGGCGCGGGTCCTGCCCTTCCTGGAGGCCACGAGGCCCCTCCTGGGGGCTCTAGCCCAGGAGGTGGAGCGGGCCTTCCAGAAGCCCCTTCCCACCGAGGGGCCCGTCCTCCTCCACGGGGACCTGTGGCGGGGGAACGTGCACTTCGCCCAGGGGGGGCCTGCCCTTTTGGACCCCTCCCCCTTCGTGGGGGAAAGGGGGGTGGACCTGGCCATGATGCGCCTTTTCGGGGGCTTTCCGGAGGCCTTCTGGCGGGCCTACGAGGCCCTTTACCCCATCCCCCAGGCGGTGCGGCGGGCCCTTTCCTGCTACCAGATCTACTACCTCCTGGCCCACGTGCATTTCTTCGGGGCGGGCTACCTTCCCGCCTTAAGGCGCGCCCTTTCCGCCTGCGTATCCTAAGGGGGTGGAGGGAGACTTCCGGCTTCTTGGGCCCATCGACCTCCTCCAGCTTCTGGCCCAGGGGGGAAAGACGGGGGTTTTCCAGCTCCTCTTTCGCCCCTCGGGGCCCGTGGAGGGGGAGGTCTACCTGGAAAAGGGGCGGCCGGTGCACGCCCACCTGGGGGAGAAGGAGGGGCCGGAGGCCTTCTTGGAGATCCTCCTTAGGAAGGAGGGGGCCTTCCGCTTCCTCCTCTCGGTGCGGGCCTCCCGCACCACCCTCGAGGCCCCCCTGGAGGCCTACCTTTTCCGGGCGGTCCAGCTTTTGGACGAGCGGGTGGAGGTGGGCCCCTTTGACCGCCTCACCCCCTCCCCTTGGGCCGCCCGGGCCACCTTAGACCCCGAGACCCTGGCCCTCCTCCTCGCCCTGAAGGAGGCGGACAGCCCCCTGGACCTCTCCGCCCGCACCGGCCTGCCCCTGGGGGAGGTCTTGAAGCGCCTGGGCCAGCTGGCCCGGCTCCGCCTCCTCTCCGTAAGCCCCCGCACCCCCAAGACCGCCCGGCTCCGGCTGGCCTTGGGGGGAAAGCGTCCCGAGCTGGAGGCCCTGCTCCATGAGGCTTGGAAGGCCCACTTTGGCCCCTTCCGCCGGGTGTGGGTGAAGGCGGGGGAGAGGCTTTTCCCCCTGGAGGTCCACCCCCGGCCTGGCCTCGGGGTGGAGCTTTTCCTTCCCCCGGAGCACCTCCTTTTTCACGGGCTTAGGGTGGGGGAGGAGGTCTTGGTCTGGCCCGAGGTCTAGGTATACTGGCCCCATGCCTGAAGCCCTGGTGGCCCTGGAGTCGGCCCTCCTCACCCACGGCCTGCCCTACCCCCTGAACCTGGAAACCGCCCTGGCCCTGGAAGAGGCGGTGCGGGCGGAAGGGGCCATCCCCCGGACCATCGCCCTGGTGGAGGGGGCGGTGCGGGTGGGCCTCGAGGAAGAGGAGATGGCCCGCCTGGCCCAAGGCGGGGCGGAGAAGGCGAGCCTGTGGAACCTGGCGGCCTTGGCCCTCCAGGGCAAGAGCGCCGGGACCACGGTGGCGGCCACGGTCCACCTGGCCCACCGCCACGGGATCCCCGTCTTCGCCACCGGGGGGATCGGGGGGGTGCACCCCGAGCCCTTTGACGAGAGCGCCGACCTCGTGGCCCTCGCCCGCACCCCCATCCTGGTGGTGGCCTCGGGGCCCAAGGCCATCCTGGACCTCGAGGCCACCCTGGAGCGCCTGGAGACCCTGGGGGTCAGCGTGGTGGGCTACCGCACGGACCGCCTCCCCGCCTTCTACAGCCCCGACTCCCCCTACCCCCTCCCGGCCCGGGTGGAAACCCCCCTGGAGGCGGCCCTCCTCCTCCAAAAGGCCCGGGCCCTGGGCCTGGGGGCGGTCCTCCTCCTGAACCCCGTCTCCCAAGGGCTCCCGTACGGGGAGGTGGCGGGGTGGGTGGAGGAGGCGAACCGCATGGCGGCCCGGGAAGGGATTAGGGGCAAGGCCCTCACCCCCTACCTCCTAAGGCGGCTTTCCGAGCTTTCGGGGGGCGAGACGGATCGGGTGAACCGGAGGCTTCTCTTGGAGAACGCCCGCCTGGCCGCCCGGGTGAGCCTGGCCCTTTCGGGGCTAGAATAGGCGTGTGTGCGAGCTAGGGGTGAGGCTTAAGGAGGCGCGGGAGGCCAAGGGGCTTTCCCTGAAGGAGGCGGCCCAAGCCCTCTCCCTTAAGGTCAAGGTTCTGGAGGCCCTCGAGGCCTGCCGCTTCGAGGAGCTCCCCGAGCCCCCCCTGGCCAAGGGCTACCTCCGCCGCTACGCCCTCTTTTTGGGCCTGGACCCCGAGCCCCTCCTGGCCCTCTACCCGGCAAAGCCCCAAGAACCTCCCCCGGCCCCTTCCCCCAGGCGAGGCTTCCCCCTTTGGCCCTTCCTCCTCCTCGGGCTTCTCGCCCTGGGGGGCGCTTTCCTCCTCCGCCCCAAGCCGGCCCCGGTGGTGGAGGTGCCCGAGGCCCCACCCCCCACCCCCAGGCGCCACGTCCTGCGCCTGGAAACGGAGCCCCCCGGGGCCCGGGCTTACCTGGACGGGTTTTACCTGGGCCAGACCCCCCTCGCCACCCCGCCCCTGGAAGGGGGGAGGCGGGTCCTGCGCCTGGAGCTTCCCGGGTACGAGCCCCTGGAGGAGACCCTGGCTCTGGAGCGGGACCTCGCCCTCCGCTTCACCCTTAAGCCCCTGCCCGCCCCGAGGGCCGAGGGGGAAGAGGCGGCCTCCCCTCCCCCAGGGGAGGGGGGCTTGGTCCTCCGGCTGGAGGGGCGGAGCTGGCTTCGCGTGACCCAAGGGGAGAGGCGGCTCTACGAGGGCATCCCCGAGGTGGGGGCGGAGCTTTCCTTCCCCCTGCCGGTGGAGGTGCGGGCCGGGAACCCGGCCGCGGTGCGGGTCTTCCTTGGGGGAAGGGACCTTGGGCCCATGGGGGAGGCGGGCAGGCCCGTAACCCGCCGCTTTGAGGCCCCCTCGCGGTAGGGTATACTCCATGGTTAGGGCTTCGGCCCGTGGGAGATCTATGGCGAAAATCGGCTTCGTGAGCCTGGGCTGCCCCAAGGCCCTGGTGGACTCCGAACAGATCCTTTCCCGCCTCAAGGCCTTAGGCTACGAGACGAGCCCCACCTACGAGGAGGCGGAGCTCGTGGTGGTGAACACCTGCGGCTTCATCACCCCGGCCATTGAGGAGAGCCTCGAGGCCATCGGGGAGGCCCTGAAGGAAAACGGCAAGGTGGTGGTCACGGGCTGCCTGGGGGCCCGCCCCGAGGTCATCCGGGCCAAGCACCCGGAGGTTTTAGAGGTCACGGGCCCGGGGGAGGTGGAGAGGGTCCTGGAGGCGGTGCAGCGGGTCCTGCCCCCCAAGCGCGACCCCTTGTTGGACCTCATCCCCCCCCAGGTGAAGCTCACCCCCCGCCACTACGCCTACGTGAAGATCAGCGAGGGGTGCAACCACCGCTGCAGCTTCTGCATCATCCCTAAGCTCCGGGGGGGGCTCCGCTCCCGCGACGCGGCGGAGGTCCTCTCCGAGGCCGCCCGCCTGGTGGCCACGGGCACCAAGGAGCTCCTCCTCATCGCCCAGGACCTCTCCGCCTACGGCGCGGACCTGGGCCACCGGCCAAGCTTCTGGGGAGACCGGCTGGTAAGGGCCCACCTCACCGACCTCCTTTCCGCCATGGGGGAGCTTGGGGCCTGGATAAGGCTCCACTACGTCTACCCCTACCCCCACGTGCGGGAGATCCTCCCCCTCATGGCCGAGGGCAAGGTCCTGCCCTACCTGGACGTGCCCCTCCAGCACGCCTCGCCCCGGATCCTCCGTCTCATGCGCCGCCCCGGGGGGGCGGAAAGCCACCTCAAGACCCTGGAGGAGTGGCGCCGGGTGGTGCCCCACCTGGCGGTGCGCTCCAGCTTCATCGTGGGCTTTCCCGGGGAGACGGAGGAGGACTTCCAGATCCTCCTGGACTTCCTCAAGGAGGCCCGGCTGGACCGGGTGGGGGTCTTCACCTACTCCGAGGTGGAAGGGGCGGAGGCCAACGCCCTTCCCGGCCCCGTGCCCGAGGAGGTGAAGGAGGAGCGCCGCGCCCGGCTCATGGCGCTCCAAGAGAGGATCAGCCTGGAGAAGAACCGGGCCCTGGTGGGGAGCGTTCTGGAGGTCCTGGTGGACGAGCTCCCCGAGCCCGGCCTGGCCGTGGGCCGCACCTACCGGGATGCCCCCGGCATAGACGGGGTGGTCTACGTGGAGACGGACGGCACCGTGCGGGTGGGGGAGAGGATCCCCGTGCGTATCACCCGGGCGGAGGTCCACGACCTCCACGGGGTCCAGGTTTAGGATAGGGGCGGTATGTACATCGTCATCGCGGGGGGTGGGGAGGTGGGGGGGGAGCTGGCCCGCACCCTGGAGAAGGCCCACGAGGTGGTGGTCATCGACCGCAACCCCCAGGCCCGGGACCGCCTGGCCCACCTGGACGTGAAGGTGGTGGTGGGCGGGGCCACGGACCCCGACACCCTAAGGGAGGCGGGGGTGGAGCGGGCCGACCTCTTCATCGCCTCCACGGACTCCGACGAGGTGAACCTCCTGGCCTCCCTTCTGGCCAAGGGGCTTGGGGCCAAGGCCGCCTTGTGCTTCGTGGGCAAGGGGGGGTACGTGGACGTCCTGGCCGACCCCAGGACCGCGGAGATCCTGGGCACCCGCATAGACAAGGTCCTCTGGCCCCAAAGGGCCCTGGCCCGGGAGATCGTGGAGGTCATCCTGGTGCCCGAGGCGGTGGACGTGGAGCTTTTGGCGGGGGGGCGGCTTCGCTTTGTGGAGTACCGGGTGAAGCCCGGGGGGCCTTACGCCCACCGCCTCCTCTCCGGTCTGGAGTGGCCGGAGGGGGTTTTGGTGGCGGGGGTGGTGCGGGGGCAGGCCTTCTTAAGCCCGGTCCACCCCGCCTATTCCGAGCTCATCCTGGAGCCTGGGGACAAGATCCTCTTCGTGGCCACCCCCGCGGCCTTTCCCGAGCTGGAGGCCTACTTCTCCACCGGCCGGGGGGTGCGCCGGGTGATGGTCATCGGCGGGGGGAACGTGGGCTACATGGTGGCCCGGGAGCTCACGAGCCGCCGGGTGGAGACGGTGGTGATAGAGCCCAGCCGGGAGCGGTGCGAGTGGCTGGCGGAGGAGCTTCCGGGGGCCCTGGTCATCCAGGGGGACGGGACGGACCTGGAGCTTCTCCAGGCGGAGCAGATGGCCGAGGCGGACGCGGTGGTGGCGGTCACGGACAACGACGAGAAGAACCTCCTGGCCTCGCTCCTTGCCAAGCAGCTTGGGGTGCGGAAGGTCATCACCCGGGTTTCCCGCTCGGAGACCCGCTGGCTCTTTGAGCAGGTGGGCATAGACCTCCCCCTCACCCCCCGCCAGGCGGCGGTGCGGGCGGTGCTGGACTGGATGGGGCCGGAGGAGGTGGAGCACGTGTCCACCATGGAGGAGAGCATTGAGCTGTTGGAGGTGGAGCTCCCCGAGGACTTTGCCCCAAAGGCCCTCGAGGCCCTGGCCCGCCCCAACGCCATGCCCGTGGGCCTGGAGCGGGACCACCGGGTGATGCTCTACCGGCCGGACCTCGAGGCCCTCCCCGGGGACCGGGTCTACCTGGTGGCCGCCCGGGAGGTGGCGGATGAAGTCGTGGCCCGTCTCGTCGCCTAGGGGAGGGTTTCGGGCCGCCCTGTACCTCCTGGGGGTGACCGCCCAGGGCTTCGGCCTCCTCTTCCTCCTCTTCGGCTTCCTGGCCTTGGCCCTTCAGGAGGAGGCCTCGGGCTTTTTTTGGGCCGCCCTCTTGGGCTTCCTCCTGGGCCGGGGCTTCGCCCTTTTCGGCCACCCCCAGGCCCAGCCCAACCGGGCGGAGGTCCTCCTTTCCGTGGGCCTTCTCTGGCTCTTCGTGCCCCTTCTCGGGGCCCTGCCCTTCGCCCTTTCCGGGGGGCTTTCCTATCTGGATGCCCTCTTTGAGGCGGTCTCGGGCTTCACCACCACCGGGGCCACGGTCCTCACCGAGGAGTTTTCCACCTGGGGGAAAAGCCTCTTCCTCTACCGCGCCCTGGCCCAGTGGATGGGGGGGATCGGGATCGTGGTGCTCTTCGTGGCCGTGCTGCCCCAGCTCCGGGTGGCGGGCCGCCAAGCCTTCTTTGCGGAGAGCACCGGGGTGGAGAAGGACCGCCTCACCCCCAGGCTCCGCCACACCGCCCAGGCGGTGCTCCGGGTCTACGTCCTCCTTACCCTGCTGGCCTTCCTGGCCTACGGGTTTGCGGGCATGCCCTGGTTTGAGGCCCTGGCCAACGCCCTCACCACCCTCCCCGCGGGGGGCTTTAGCCCCAACCCCCAGAGCTTCGCCCAGTACACCCCCCTGGCCCAGTGGCTGGGGACCCTCTTCATGTTCCTGGCGGGGGTGAACTTCCTCCTCCAGTACCGCCTCCTCTTTGGCCGGGAGGTGCGGCCCATCCTGAAGGACGCGGAGTTTAGGGCCTACGCCGTTCTCGTCCTCGTAAGCGCCCTTTTCCTCGCTCTGTACCTCTACACCCATCACCTTTATGGCCTGGAGCCAAGCCTTCGCCACGCCTTCTTCCAGGTGGTGTCCATCGTGACCACCACCGGCTTCGCCAGCGTGGACTTCGCCCAGTGGGTGGTGCCGGCCCAGGCCATCCTGGTCCTCCTCATGTTCGTGGGGGGGAGCGCGGGCTCGGGGGCCGGGGGGGTCAAGGTGGTGCGCTGGCTGGTCCTCTTCGGCTTCCTGCGCCGGGAGATCACCCGTACCCTCCACCCCCAGGCCGTGCTGCCCCTCAGGCTTGGGGGGCGGAGCCTGGGGGAGGAGGTGCTCCGCCAGGTTTCCGTCTTCGTCTTCCTCTATACCCTCCTCTTTGCCACCAGCACCCTCTTCCTGGCCCTTTTGGAGGGGGATTTCGTGGTGGCCTTCACCGCCAGCGCCCAGGCCATCGGCAACATCGGCCCTGGGCTTGGCCCCGTGGGCCCCATGGGCTCGTATGCGGAGCTAAGCCCCCTTTCCAAGGTCATCCTCATCCTGGAGATGTGGGCGGGGCGGATCGAGCTTCTCCCAGCCTTCCTCCTCTTCACCCCGGAGCTTTGGCGGAGGGTAAAGGTATAATCCGGGGCATGAGGGTGCTGGGCCGCATCACCGCCATGCCCGAGCTTCCGGAGCCCTTAAAGGGCCTAAAGGAGCTCGCCTATAACCTTTGGTGGAGCTGGAACCCGGAGGCGGCGGAGCTTTTCCAGGAGATTGACCCTGTGCTTTGGAAGCGCTTCCGGGGCAACCCGGTCAAGCTCCTCCTGGAGGTGGACCCCCACCGCCTCGAGGCCCTCCTCTCCACCAGCTTCCCCGCCCGGCTCCAGGCCATCCTGGAGGCCCTGAGGGCCTACCTGAAGGGCAAGCCCAAGGTGGAAGGCCCCCTCACCGCCTACTTCTCCGCGGAGTTCGGCTTCCACAGCTCCCTGCCCATCTACTCGGGGGGGCTTGGGGTGTTGGCGGGGGACCACATCAAGGCGGCGAGCGACCTGGGCCTGCCCCTTTTGGGGGTGGGGATCTTCTACCACGAGGGCTACTTCCACCAGCGCCTAAGCCCCGAGGGGGAGCAGCTGGAGGTCTACGAGCCCCTCCACCCCGAGGAGCTTCCCCTCCTGCCCGTTTGGGACCGGGAGGGGCGGCCCCTTAGGGTGGGGGTGGAGTTCCCGGGGCGCACCGTATGGGTGGGGGCCTACCGGGTGCAGGTGGGGGCGGTGCCGGTCTACCTCCTCACCACCAACCTGCCGGAAAACGCCCCCGAGGACCGGGCCATCACCGCCAGGCTCTACGCCCCGGGGCTGGAGATGCGCATCCAGCAGGAGATGGTCCTGGGCTTCGGGGGCGTCCGGGTCTTGAGGGCCCTGGGGCTTTTCCCGGAGGCCTTCCACATGAACGAGGGCCACTCCGCCTTCCTGGGCCTGGAGCGCCTAAGGGAGCTGGTGGCCCAGGGGGTGGCCTTCCCCGAGGCCCTAGAGCGGGTGCGCGCCGGGGGCATCTTCACCATCCACACCCCCGTGCCCGCGGGGCACGACGCCTTTCCCCTGGACCTGGTGGACCGCTATCTGGGCTTCCTCTACCCCCTTCTGGGGCGGGAAGAGGTCTTGGCCCTGGCCCGGGAGGAAAAGCCCTGGGGCACGGTCTTCTCCATGTCCAACCTGGCCCTTGCCACCGCCCACCAGGCCGGGGGGGTTTCCGCCCTCCACGGGGAGGTTTCCCGCAGGATGTTCCACCATCTCTGGCCGGACCTCCTCCTGGAAGAGGTGCCCATCGGCCACGTGACCAACGGGGTGCACACCTGGACTTTCCTCCACCCGAGGCTACGGCGCCACTACGGGGAGGTCTTCGGCCCGGAATGGCTCAAAGCCCCCGAGGACCCCGGCACCTGGCGGGTGGAGGGGCTAGGGGAGGCCTTCTGGCGCATCCACCAGGAGCTCAAGGGGGACCTCATCCGGGAGGTGCGCCGCCGCCTCTACGAGCAAAGGCGGCGCAACGGGGAAAGCCCAAGCCGCTTAAGGGCCGCGGAGCGGGCCTTGGACCCCGAGGTCCTCACCATCGGCTTTGCCCGCCGCTTCGCCACCTACAAGCGGGCCCTCCTCCTCTTCAAGGACCCGGAGCGCCTCCTTAAGCTCCTCCAGGGACCCTACCCTTTCCAGGTGGTCTTTGCGGGCAAGGCCCACCCCAAGGACGAGCCGGGGAAGGCCTACCTGAGGGAACTCGTCGCCAAGATCCGGGAGCTTGGCCTCGAGGACCGCTTCGTGGTCCTGGAGGACTACGACATGTACCTGGCCCGGGTCCTGGTCCACGGTTCGGACGTTTGGCTCAACACCCCCCGCCGCCCCCTGGAGGCCTCGGGGACCAGCGGGATGAAGGCCGCCCTGAACGGGGCCCTGAACCTGAGCGTCCTGGACGGGTGGTGGGCGGAGGCCTACAACGGCAAAAACGGCTTCGCCATCGGGGACGAGCGGGAGTACGCCAGCGAGGAGGCCCAGGACATGGCCGACGCCCAAAGCCTCTACGACGTCCTGGAGTCCGAGGTCCTGCCCCTCTTCTACGCCAAGGGGCCGGAGGGGTACTCCTCGGGGTGGCTTTCCATGGTCCACGAAAGCCTGCGCACCGTGGGCCCCCGCTTCAGCGCCCAGAGGATGGTGGGGGAGTACTGGGGCCTGTACCAGAAGGCCAAGGCCCTAGGGGAAAAGGCCCAGGACGAGGCCCTCCTAAAGGCCTTCCGGGAGGCCCTGCCCGCCTTCTTCGCCCTGGCCCTCCGGGTGGAGGCCCCCGGGGACCTCACCCTAAACGGCACCCCCCTGGAGGTCCGGGCCCGGGTGGAGGGGGAGGTGCCTGGGGTCTTGAGGCCCTTCCTCGAGGTCCAGCTCCTCCTGAGGCGGAGCACGGGGGAGCTGGAGATCCTGCCCCTTGGGGAGGAGGGCGGGGTTTACCGGGGGCTTTTCCGCCCCCCTAGGCCCGGAAGCTACACCTACGGCCTGCGCCTGGCCCTCCGCCACCCCGTTACCAGCCGGGTGGGCTGGGTGCGCTGGGCTTAAGCGCCCCGCTGAGGCCCCCAAGAAAAGCGTTCTTCCCCAGGCGTTGTGGAGGGATTTGGCACCAAGGTGGGGTATACTTGGGCGCTGCCGGGTGGGGTGTATAATCCCCCTGTACGAAAGGAGGCTTTATGCGGAAACTTCTGGTTTTCCTCGGCGTCTTATACCCTTTTCCATAGTATCCTTCTTTCATGACGGTTGCTGACCACCTCACCTTCCAGGAGCTCAAGGAGAGGGTGAAGAAGGAGAAGGACCCGGTGGCCCGCCTGCGGTTTCTGGCGGTCTACCACGCCAAGCGGGGCCTGGGAGCCCGGGAGATCGCCGAGCTCACCGGCCACACCCCTCGCTGGGTCCACGCCACCGTCAAACGGTATAACGAGGGGGGACCGGGGGCTCTGGCCGATTTCCGCCACAGGAACCCCGGGGCCAA